>JAVEES010000355.1 GCA_030840285.1 Pseudonocardiales bacterium | reverse complement strand
CTGCCAATGCTCGGCCGAGGCCGGCTGATGCGCCGGTGATAAGCGCGGTGGGCATGCAATCCTCCTCGCGGGTATCCGTCTATCTTTGAAGTTGAAGCCAGCTTCATGTCAAGAGCCTCTGTGCGATACCGTGCAGGTGTGGACCTCCAACCGCTGCTGACGGTGTCGCAGGTGTCGCGCCGTAGCGGCTTTGCGGCCTCTGCCTTGCGCTATTACGAGCGCGAGGGACTGATCGCCGCGAGCAGGACCGGGGGAGGCCAGCGGCGTTACCAACGCAACGTGCTGCGCCGGCTGGCTTTCATCCGGGCTGCCCGCAATGTCGGGTTGAGCCTGGACGAGGTGCGCACCGAGCTCGGACGACTTCCGCAGTCCCGCACTCCCACCAAGGCCGACTGGGGTCGCATCTCGCGAGACTGGCGGCATCGCTTGGACGAACAGATCGCGGCCTTGGAGGCCCTGCGGGACGGACTGCAGTCATGCATAGGGTGTGGATGCCTGTCCCTGCGTGCCTGCGCCTTCTCCAACCCGGGCGATATCGCCGCCGGCGCGGGTCAGGGCGGGGCGATGTTCCTGCCGGCACTGCTGCGAACGCAGCCCGACAACGAGAAGGCGGGGGAGTGACGGTGTCACTCACCGATGCTTTCAGCACCGATCTGGTGCGTTTCTGGTCCGAACGGCACCTGGCGACCCTGACCACGCTGCGACCCGACGGCAGCCCGCACGTCGTGCCGGTAGGAGCCACCGTGGATCTGGCGGCCGGCATAGCCCGGGTGATCTGCTCCAGCACCTCGCGCAAGGCCCGCAATATCGCCGAGGCGCTGAGCCCGCCGCGGGCCGTTCTGTGCCAGGTCGACGGTCGACGATGGTCGAGTTTGGAAGGTCTCGCCACGCTGCACGCCGATACTGACACGGTGGCAGAGGCCGAGCGGCGCTACGCCGAGCGCTATCGCCAGCCACGTCCGAATCCCGTGCGCGTCGTCATCGAGATCCAGCTCGACCGAAGGCTCGGCCTCGCGTAACAGGACCGCTTCGCCTCGCGCAACAGGACCGCTTCACCTGGCGTAACAGGACTGCTTCACCTGGCGTAACAGGACTGCTTCCGGACGTCGACAAGCTCGCTGACACGACGTCCGCCCTGACAGGTGGCAAGCTGTGGTCGATGTCCACGACCGAATTCGACGTGATCATGCAGGGCACGGTGTTCTTCGACATCGTGCTCACCGGCCTGCCCACGCTGCCGACGAACGGCACCGAACTGCTCGCCGACGGGATGGGCTCCTGCCCGGGCGGGATCGCCAATCTCGCGGTCGCTGCGAGCCGGCTCGGACTGCGCACCAGCCTGGCGGCGATCTTCGGCGATGACGTCTACGGCGATTTCCTCTGGCGTACCTTGGCCGAGCAGGAGGGCGTGGACCTGTCCTTGTCCCGGCGGCTGGCCGACTGGCATTCCCCGGTGACGGTCTCTCTGGCGGTTCAGCGCGATCGAGCGATGGTGACGCACAGCCATCCACCTCCGCTGCCCGCCAGCGACCTGCTCGGCGCCCCGCCCTCGGCAGCGGCCGGCGTCGTTCATCTCGGGGTGGATGCCGAGCCGTGGGTGAGCACCGCCAGCGCGAAGGGGATGAAGCTCTTCGGCGACGTCGGATGGGACCCGACGCAGACGTGGTCCCCGCTGGTACTCGATCAGCTGCGCGATCTGCACGCCTTCCTTCCCAACAGCGCTGAGGCGATGGCCTATACCAGGACTGATGATCCACGGGCCGCACTGCATGCCCTCGCTGACAACGTGCCCGTCGTGGTCGTCACCTGTGGCGGGCAGGGGTCGATCGGGATCGATTCGCTGACCGGGGAGGAGGAGTGGGTGCCTTCGCTGCCGGTCAATGCGGTCGATGCGACGGGAGCTGGCGACGTGTTCGCGGCCTCCTTCGTCCTGGGCAGCCTTCGCGGTTGGCCGCTGCGCAACCGGATGGCCTTCGCGAACCTGAGTGCGGCACTGTCGGTTCAGCAGGTCGGCGGCTCGCTGGCCGCGCCAGGCTGGGGTGACCTCGCTGACTGGCTCACCGAGGTCCGGCTCCAAGCCCGATCCGGATCGCAGGCGGCCGCGGACCTCGAACAGCGGTACCGGTTCCTGGCCGACGCCTTGCCGGCCGAGCCGGTCCGCGCCGTCCGGCGTGCACGTGCCACCATCGCCCGATCCTCTGACGCGTAAAGGGGTGGTGGTCGATGACCTCGGATCCCGGGTATCCGCTGGAAGCGTCCACAGCGGCCGGCAACCTGGCTCAACTGGACGCGGCGGTCATCGAGTGCCGCGCCTGTCCCCGGCTGGTCAGCTGGCGCGAGGAGGTCGCACGTACCAGGCGTAGTGCGTTTCGCGACTGGGACTACTGGGGTCGCCCCGTCCCGGGATTCGGAGCACCCGATGCCTCGATGGCGATTGTGGGACTCGCGCCCGCAGCGCACGGAGGCAATCGCACCGGCCGGATGTTCACCGGTGATCGCTCGGGCGATGTGCTCTTCGCGGCGCTCTACGAACTCGGCCTGGCCTCGCAGCCGACCTCGACGGCACCCGGTGACGGGCTTGCCCTGTCAGGGGTGCGG
>JAVEES010000346.1 GCA_030840285.1 Pseudonocardiales bacterium | reverse complement strand
CCACGAAGGATTGCTGCATCGGATGCGGGTCTTCGCGCGTGCCGAGGCCTTCGATGGTGGTGATCTGCGAGCCAGGCGCGGTGACCGCCAGGATCAGGCAGGAGTTCGCGCGGCGGCCGTCGATGAGCACGGTGCAGGCGCCGCATTGGCCGTGATCGCAGCCCTTCTTGGCACCGGTGAGGCCCACCTGCTCGCGCAGCACGTCGAGCAGCGTCGTCCGATTGTCGAGGTCAAGGCGGTGCGGCGCGCCGTTGATGGTGAGAGTGAGTTCGCTCGAATGCGAGCTGTCGGTCATCGTGCCTCCGTCGAGGGCTGGCTGTCCTCCCACTCCATCACAAACCGTCCGCTGGCTCTACTCCGATCAGGCAACTTCGGCTCATCACAGGCCGTGACGTCCGTCGCTGATGATCTCGACCGCACAGCGAAACGACCGGGTAGCACCAGGCGGTAGCGCGATGCGGTCGTAACAGTCCGGTCTGTTGAAGGCGTTCGTCATGACTTCGACGGGTTCAAGGGCGAGCGAGCGGCGTGGCTCACGACCGAGGGAGTCACCGGTGTAGAGATGCATGAGGCCACGTTCTTGGCTGATTCGCAGGCCTATCCCGCTGGAGGTGCCGCGATCGCGATCGTGGCCCGCGACGCCGCGGCGAGCGCCCGGACCGTGGATGAGCTGGCGGACAAGCGCATCCGGGCGGCAGCCTTCGCCGCCGACGTCACCGACCGCTCCGGGGTCGAGCGAGCAGCGGAGGAGATCGCGGCGCATTTCGGCCAGCTCGACATCGTCGTGAACAACGCGGGCACCTGCATCCATCGCCCGGCTCTGGAGGTGACCGAAGCGGAGTGGCGGACGGTTATCGACGTCAACCTGACAGGGGTGTGGCACGGCTGCCAGGTGTTCGGGGCGCGGATGATCCAGGCAGGGTCGGGTGTGATCGTGAACGTCGGATTCATGTCGGCTGAGATCGTGAATCGTCCCCAATGGCAGCCCGCCTACAACGCGTCCAAGGCTGGCGTTCATCACCTGACGAAGTCGCTGGCCGCCGAATGGGCTCCATACGGAATACGGGTCAACGCGGTGGCGCCCGGTTACGTGCGGACCGACATGTCGCCGATCGACCGGCCGGAATTCGCTCAGCACTGGCTGGCGGATGCTCCGATGCAGCGCGCTGCCAGCCCCGAGGAAATCGCCCCTGCAGTAGTGTTCCTCGCGAGTCCCGCGTCCTCGTTCATGACTGGCTCGGTGCTCGTCGTCGACGGAGGGTACACCGTTTTCTAATAAGGCCCACAAGTCCATCTGCCGACTGCGAGTTGAGAAGGAATATCGTGTCCCTCCGTGCCGACCGGGCCGAGCACCGCGACCGTCCGACGATTCGTGATGTTGCCGCACTGGCAGGTGTCGGCATCAAAACGGTGTCCCGGGTCTTCAACGATGTGCCCACGGTCGCGCCGGAACTGGTCGAGCGGGTCCGTACAGCTGCCGAGAAGCTCGGCTACCGGCCGAACCTGACGGCGGCCAGCCTGCGTAGGACGGGCGGTCGAACGAACACGATCGGTCTTCTGCTCGAAGACGTCAGCAACCCCTACTCATCTGCGGTGCATCGAGCGGTGGAGGACTTCGCCCGCGCGCACGGAGCGCTGGTGCTGGCTGGAAGCCTCGACGAGGACGCCCAGCGGGAACGCGAAATGGCGCGCACCCTTATCGACCGCAGGGTCGACGGCCTGATCGTGATGCCCGCCGGCCAGGACCATCGCTACGTGCTTGTCGAGCAGCAGGCCGGTACGGCGTTCGTCTTCATCGACCGGCCGCCGTCGCCCCTGCTGGCCGATGCGGTCGTGTCGGACAACCGGGGGGCGGCTCGCGAAGCCGTGCAGCACCTGCTCAAGACCGGCCGCCGGCGAGTCGCCTATCTCGGCGACGATCTGAGCATCCCGACTGCGCAGGCGCGGTTCCTGGGCTTTCAGGATGCCCTTGACGAAGCGGGTATTCACGAGGACGGCGAACTGATCCATCACGGCCTGCGGACCGCCGAGCAGGCCAGGGAGGTGGCCTATCGGCTGTTCGCCGATGCAACATCACTACCGGCCGTTTTCACCAGCCAGAACCTCGTGACGATCGGCGTCGTCCAGGCTTTGCACGAGCTGGGCCTGCAATCGGAAACCGCACTCGTCGGCTTTGACGATGTGCCGCTGGCCGGCGCGGTGCGGCCTGGCCTGACCGTCATGGCGCAAGATCCCGCAGCCTTGGGCAGGCTGGCGGCCGAGCGACTGTTCGCCCGGTTGGGCGGCGACGAGTCTCAACCCTCGATTTTCACGGTGCCAACCCGGTTGGTCGTGCGCGGCTCGGGCGAGCTACCGATGCCGGGCTAGTACGACCGCTGCGGTGATCCGCTCGGGCGGCGTCACCTATGGTCAGTAGTCGATCCCGGCCGCGTCATACTTAGGCCCCGCCGCTGGACATCCCCAAGCCCGCGATATTCCCGCCGACGTTCGGACCATCGCCGGTCTCGACGTCATAGCGGTCTTTGTCGCACCGCGAACAGCGGTAGTACACGTCACCGTCGGGATTGCGCTGCGGAATCCACCGATGATGCAAGTTGATTCTGCACATCAGTCGCGCTGGCTTCACTGCGATCATCGTGTCCACCTCCGTGGCGGGTATTGATTGGCTGTCGCCGATGGCGACACGCAGCGCCCACGACCGGAATAGAAGGCTGAGCGCGTGGTGCAGTTGGCTCAGTCTCCTCAGTCCGTACAGCTCCGCGAGAAACTCCCGGTGGTAGCGCTCGCGGGTCGGCCCGCGCGGTAGCACACGGACGGCGATGCCGATGGTCCGGACCGTCCAGAAGCCCGGCTTCCTCACTCGACCAGCCATCGCGCACCGCCCCCGCCCTGCTCAGTGCTCAGCCACTGGACGCGGTAGTGCCACGACGCGCTTGCCGCGGTAGGCGCGGGCGAGCGCGAGTCGGGCCTGTTCCGTTCCGGAGGCGGTCATACGGTAGTAGCGACGGGCCGGACGCCCTTCTGCGCTCGGGTCGATGTCTTCCCAACGGGATTCGATCCAACCGAGGCCCTCGAGTCGGGCAAGGATCGGATGCACCGTCCCGCTGGGCAAGTCCGCGGCGTTGCCGATCTCGATGCCATACAACTCGCGATCCGGTTCTTCGAGCAGCGCACGTAACACCCACTGCGTAGGGATGGTCATTCGAGGATCGCGGCCCATGCTTTAACTCTACCTAGATCTAGGTAGATGTCTACCTACCCTTTGGGTTCTGTGAACTGGTGTCGCGTGTGTAACGCGTCCTGCGAAGGTGCCGTAAGGCCGTGCCGCTGTATGTGTCAAGCGGTCGCCGTCCCGGAGGGTCTCGCCCCTGAAGCGCCAGAGGTGAGTTTGCTCTATGCCGGAGCGCGGAAGTGGGTCCGCCGTTTCAATTGCGGCGGCGCCAGAGGCGCCAGCCGACGAAGAGGAGGACCGAGGCCACAACGGCAGTTTGCACAGGCCAAAGGTCGCTGCAGACCCCGAATACGACGAGACTGATGAGGAGGCCGACCGACCGAAGAGCAAGTAGCGGCGGGGACGTCATTCTCATCAGCACGAAGAGACGTAGTAGTTGGCTGGCAAGTTGCCGAAGGTCACGTCGACGTATAGGGCGCCAACATAGAAGCCTGGGGAATCGAAGTCCGTTTTTCTATCTAGCGGCTGCCAGGTCATCGACTCGGCTAGCCCGATCCGCGTACCGGCTGCACCGGACGTAAACGAGGCCCTCGCATGGGTGGGCGAGGGTGGCCAGATTCCAGAAATCGCCCCTAACTTCGATAAGAAGACCTTGCTTCCAACCACGATGGAATCAATCAAGGTCATCTCTCGATTCACGTCCGAGCTTGCCCGCCAGAGCGTCGTAGCCGTAGACGCCGCACTCACCGCCAACCTCGTGGCCAGCGTGGCCGCAACCCTTGACCACGCGTTCATCAGCGGCAACGGCGATGGTGTCACCACGATCAAGGGCCTACTGAACTGGGCTGGTACCCAGTCGCTCGCCATCGACGGCGCGCTGACCGTGGATGATCTCTACGACGCCTGGACGCTCACTCAGACGGCATACATCGATCAAGGTGACTTGGTTTGGTGGATGCGCCCTGAGACGCTCGTCAGTCTCCGCAAGCTAAAGGCAACGGGTTCGGGTGAGTACCTGATCGAGAACGACCC
>JAVEES010000333.1 GCA_030840285.1 Pseudonocardiales bacterium | reverse complement strand
GGTTCGCATCCTGCCCGGCAAGCACGGCACGGACGCCACCACTCGGGTGCTCATCGAAACCTCCGACAAGAACCGCGAGTGGACCACAGTGGGCGTCCACCCCAACATCATCGAGGCGTCCTGGCTGGCGCTGGCTGACGCGGTCCGATTCGGGCTGCTCAGGCTCTGAGCCATGCGCCGGGCCGGCCGCGGAAACTCACAGGCGAGGCAGGGACTTCACAGCGCAATCCTCGGTCGCGCAGGCGCCGCTGGAGCAATCACCACCACACGGGGCTGCAGCGATCAGTGCGGCATCGAGTTCCGCCTCGGCAGCGCGGTCCTCGTCCTGCGCGGCTGAGCGGCGCAGTCCGAGGGCTATGCCCAGCAGCAGCAGGCCGGCAAGGCACACGAGCACGCCGACGACGGTCCAAGCGATGCCGCCCCCGACGAGGACCGGAACGAGCCCCGCAAGGATCAGGATGCCGGCCGGCGCAACCAGCAGCAGCGCCATCCGGCGGCGCGCCTCGACGGCGATCTCGGCCAGGTTGCTCACCAGCCCAGTATCCGACACGTCGGGTGCCCTGCGGCCACCGGTAGCCTGACGGCTGTGCGCATAGCCAGATTCGTTCATTCCGGTGGAATCGCCTGGGGCGTCGTGGAGGGTCCCGCGGGCGCTCCACTCGAGGCATTGACCATCGCAGCAATCAAGGACCATCCGATGGGCCCGATCGAGTTCACCGGTGACCGGTTCGCGATCGGTGATGTCAGGCTGCTGGCTCCGATCCTGCCCTCCAAGGTGCTGGCGGTCGGCCGCAACTACGCCGAGCACGCCGCCGAGCTGGGCAACGAGGTGCCGGTGCGTCCGCTGATCTTCCTCAAGCCCTCGACCTCGGTGATCGGGACCCATGACGTGATCCGGTTGCCCGCTGATTCCGAGCGGGTCGAGCATGAAGCCGAGCTGGCGCTCGTGGTGGGAAAGGTCGCCAAGGACGTGCCCCGGGAGCGTGCACACGAGGTCATCTTCGGCTATACCTGCGCCAACGATGTGACTGCTCGCGACCAGCAGCGGGCCGACGGCCAGTTCACCCGCGCCAAGGGATATGACTCCTTCTGCCCGATCGGTCCATGGATAGAGACAACCTTCGATCCATCGGCGGTGCGCGTCCAAGCGCTGGTCAACGGCCAGCCGAAGCAGGATGGCAACACCCGTGACATGGTCTTCGATATCGCGACCCTGGTCTCGTTCATGTCACACGTCATGACGTTGGTGCCCGGCGACGTGATTCTGACCGGCACGCCGGAGGGGGTGGGCCCCATCGTCGACGGGGACACCGTGACGATCGCGATCGAGGGCATCGGCGAGTTGACCAACCCGGTTCGGAGCAGATGATCATGGTGGTCCCCAAGACCGGCAGTGACGTGCGGGTTCGGTTCTGCCCGTCGCCGACCGGCAACCCGCACGTCGGCATGGCTCGCACAGCGCTGTTCAACTGGGCCTACGCCCGCCACGTCGGCGGCACGTTCGTATTCCGGGTGGAGGACACGGACGCTGCCCGGGACTCCGAGGAGTCCTATCACCAGCTCGTCGATTCCTTGCACTGGCTGGGGATGAGCTGGGACGAGGGGCCCGGGATCGGCGGCCCCTACGGGCCGTACCGGCAGAGCGAGCGCCGCGACATCTATCGAGACGTCATCGACAAGCTGGTCGCGGGCGGGAAGCTCTACGAGTCCTTCTCGACACCCGATGAGGTTCAGGCCCGTCACCAGGCGGCCGGCCGGGACCCGAAACTCGGATATGACAACTATGACCGGGACCTGTCTGACGAGCAGAAGGCAGCGTTGCGCGCCGAAGGCCGTGAACCGGTGCTGCGGCTGCGGATGCCCGATGAAGACCTGAGCTGGAACGACCTGGTGCGGGGCGAGGTCAGCTTCGCGGCGGGCAGCGTGCCCGACTTCGTGGTGGTGCGCGCGAACGGTGATCCGCTGTACACGCTGGTCAATCCGGTGGACGACGCCCTGATGAGGATCACCCACGTCCTGCGCGGGGAAGACCTGCTGCCCTCCACTCCGCGACAGATCGCGCTCTATCGCGCGCTGATCGAGGTCGGCGTGGCCGACCGGGTTCCCGAATTCGGCCACCTTCCCTACGTGGTGGGCGAGGGCAACAAGAAGCTGTCCAAACGCGATCCCGAATCCAACCTGCTCGGCTACCGGGAAGCCGGATATGTCGCGGAGGGCCTGGTGAACTACCTGGCACTGCTCGGTTGGTCGATCGCCGAGGATCGAGACGTGTTCTCGCCCGCCGAGCTCGTCGAGGCCTTCGATATCACGGACGTGAAGGCGAACCCGGCGCGTTTCGACCCCAAGAAATGTGAGGCCATCAACGCGGTCCACATCAGGCTGCTCGACGCGGCGGATTTCACCGCTCGGCTCACCGAATACCTCGCCGGCTCGGGGCTGGTGGACTCGCCGCCGACGACCGAACAGGCGGCGCTGATCGCGGGCGCCGCGCCCCTGGTGCAGGAGCGGATCCAGACGCTGGCGGAGGCCGTATCCATGCTGCGGTTCCTCTTCGTCACCGAGGCCGACTTCACGGTGGACGAGAAGTCGGCCGGCAAGCAACTCGGCGAGGCCGGCCAGGCCGTGCTGGCCGCCTCCATCCCGGTACTGGAAGAGCTTTCGGACTGGAAAACCGAGACCATCGAGGCCGCGCTGCGGGCCGAACTCATCGATTCGGCTGGGTTGAAGCCTCGCAACGCCTTCGGGCCGCTGCGGGTAGCGATCACCGGTAACCAGGTCTCGCCGCCGCTGTTCGAGTCGATGGAACTGCTGGGCCGCGACACGTCGCTGAGCCGGCTTCGTGCCGCGCTGCGATAAGGATCACGCGATTTCGCAACGCCAGGTTCGGCGCCTGCCGCCTGCCGCTCGGCCGATTTCAGATCAGGCCGGACCGTCCGGTAGAGTAACCGCTCGGCCCGGTTGAAAGACTGCAGCGGGTTGTAGTGGGGTATGGGGTAATTGGCAGCCCAACTGATTCTGGTTCAGTTAGTCTAGGTTCGAGTCCTGGTACCCCAGCGCAGTACGAGTACAAATGATTTGCCTAGGGCCCCGTCGTCTAGCGGCCTAGGACGCCGCCCTCTCACGGCGGTAGCGAGGGTTCGAATCCCTTCGGGGCTACCCGTGCCGCGGCTTCTCGATCGAGGAGCCGCGGCTTTTTTTCTCTACGGGCTTCCTACCGGTTTCCTGCCGAGGTTCCTACTGATTTTGCTACGGATTTCCTACCGATTTTGCTAGCGGTCCGGTAAACCCCGTTGTCAGGGGGTTTGAAAAGCGGGTGCCTGCGTGCCAAAGTTTAAGCTTGCTGCGCGTCGCGGCAGCCCCAACCGTTCGCGCCTGCCCGCCACCGTTCGGGCAGCCCTGTCGTGATGCGTCGCCTGGAGGACGGGTGGACGAACCGGAAACCAGTTCCGTCATCGATGCTGACAGCGCGCAGCGCGAGCTCGTTGCCGATGCGCTGTACCGGGCGCAGGTCTATCTGGCATGCGCGCGCCTGACCGAGGCCGGCCTTCACGTAGACCTGCCCGACTACGTCCTGCAGGCCGGTTGGGACTGGCCTGGGAGTTCTATCGACGCGATGACGTTCTGGTCCGCCGTGGAGTTGCGGGTGCGGTGGGCAGAACCGGAGACCAGGCGGGTGCAGTTCCGGACCAGGCTGACGTCGGCGACGATGGCGGTCTGGATGATCCGGGTGGGTTCGAGCGACTGGACGGTCATCTGGTCGGCCTCGTGGGACGAGGTGCGCGACACCTTGGCCTCGCAGCTCTTCGGTGCCTCTGAGGCCAGCCGGGCCGCCTCGGTGCTGGTGTCCTCCGATGGCTCGATCGAGTGGGCCAGCGAGCGTTTCAGGGGCATTGCCGAACACCCTGGCGCGCTGCGCGGCCTAGCCCTGCGCGACGTCCTTCCGAGCGATATGGCGCCTGCGGTTGAGCGACTGGTTGCCGAGGTTTCGGCGGGCGCTGTCGTCGATCGCCTGCTACCCAGCGTCCAGCCCGGGCCACGCTGGTTGAGGGTGCGAGCCAATCTGGCGGCTAGGGGGGATTCCGACCAGCAGCTGGTCGTCATGCAGTTCGAGGAGGTCACCGACACCGCACAGAGTTCCGAGCGTGCGCTGGTCGACCAGATCGTGCGGGACCCGCTCACCGATCTGTACAACCGACGCGCCTTGTTCGACATCGTGGAGCTCGACGATCCGGATGCCTCACCCTTCCAGTCCGTCGTGATCATCGATGTGCGCAGGTTCCGCAGTATCAACGACGTCTGGGGCCAGATCGCCGCTGATCAGTGCCTGGTGGCGGTCGCCGGGTGGCTGCGGCAGGCGGCCTCGGCCGAGGACGTGGTGGTCCGTCTGGTCGGTGACCAGTTCCTGGTGCTGGGAAGCCGGTCGTCGGCCGTGGTGGACTCCGTCGAGCGCGGCGGCGAGCTGTCGGTGACCTGGGGACTTCAGCAGATTCCCGTGGTACTTCAGGCCGGCTGGGCACCCCGAGCCCAGGGTCAACGGCTGTTGCTCGCCGCCGAACGGGCCGAACGTGCACTTGAGGTCGCCAAACGCTCCGCCACGGAACGGGTCATCGTGTGGAACGAGCAGATCGCCCGGGCAACCAGCGCGCGGATCGCCGAGGAGGAGAGCGTCCGCAAGGCCATTTCGGCCGGTGAGATCACGGTGTTCTTCCAACCGCTTGTCGACGTCGAGCGCGGCGCGGTTGCCGGGATGGAGGCGCTCGTCCGGCTGCGTGGATCGGGCTCGGGC
Source organism: Pseudonocardiales bacterium (assembly GCA_030840285.1). Lineage (GTDB taxonomy): Bacteria > Actinomycetota > Actinomycetes > Mycobacteriales > Jatrophihabitantaceae > Jatrophihabitans_A. Next base: position 13,259 of record JAVEES010000333.1, on the reverse strand, counting down.
ATTTCGGCGGAACGCATCATCGCGGCCAGCCAGCAATTGGGGCTGACGCTCGAGCTGACCGAACAGGTCTGTGCGCGAGCCTTCGCCGGCGCCCGCGAGTTACGGCAGGTCTATCCCGATATGCATGTGGCGATCAATATCTCGCGAGAGGTGATGAGCACCGGACATGCGATCGACACCGTGCGCTCGGCCGCCGCGCGCGCCGGCCTCCCGCTCTCGGCGATCTGGATCGAGCTCACCGAGGAATTGGCCGTCGGGGTCTCCTCGGCGACCCTGCTCCCGGAACTGCGCAGGGGCGCGGCAATGGGGCTGGCGATAGTCATCGACGACTTCGGCCGCGGCGAGACGGCGTTGTCACTGCTTCGCACGTTGCCGCTGTCCGGGATCAAGCTCGATCGCTCACTGGTTCCTTCCGACAACGACGGCAGGGGCTGGCGTTTCGTCGAAGGCACTGCCTCGCTGCTGCGCACTCTTGCCCCGCAACTCGTCGCCGAGGGGGTCGAGACACCGGTGCAGTCCCATCGCCTGCACCAGATCGGCGTGCATATCCAGCAGGGCTACCTGTTCGGCGAGCCCCAGCCCAAGGAGTTCTGGCTGAGACCGCCGGACGAGCTGCCCCTCGCCGTGCGACCGCGAAGCCGCTGAACCAGCCGCGAAGCCGCTGAACCAGCCGCGAAGCCGTTGAACCGCCCGGGAAGCCGTTGAACCGGCCGGCGGCTAGTGCGACACGGGCCGCGTCAGCTCAGGGCAGCTTGCAGGCGCTGAGCCGCGCTGGTGAGCACTGGCGCGAAGCGTTGGCCCGGCGAGCGACCCAGTCGCTCGATCGGTCCGGAGATGGACACCGCTGCCACCACCTGGCGCCCCTTGCCGAACACCGGCGCCGAGACCGAGGCCACGCCGGGCTCACGCTGACCGACCGACTGCGCCCAGCCGCGACGGCGCACTTCGGCAAGCGAACGCTCGGTGAACTCGGCATGTTTGAGCACCGCGTCGATCGTTTCGGGTGCTTCCCAGGCGCATAGCACCTGGGCACCGGAGCCGGCGGTGAGCGGAAAGCGCGCACCCAGCGGGACTGTCGTCCGCAATCCGGTCGCCCGTTCGGCCGCAGCGATGCAGACTCGGTCTCGGCCATCGCGCCGGTAGAGCTGCGCGCTCTCACCGGACGTGTCGCGGACCCAGGCCAGGACCTCAACGGCCCGCTCCAACAAGGGATCGGACGCACTGGCGGCCAGTTCGGCCAGACGTGGACCGGGCACGAACCGGCCGTCGGCATCGCGTGCGAGCAAGCGGTGGACCTCCAGCGCGACGGCCAACCGATGCGCGGTGGCGCGGGGGATATCCGTGCGCTCGACGAGATCGGACAGCGCGGCCGGTCCCTGGGCAGCGGCCGCTAGTAGGGCAACGGTCTTGTCCACGACGCCAATACCGCTATGCTGTCCCATGTAACGATACTATCGTCTCAGATACTGGGAACGCAACGCATTACCGCCGTTGCTGCGGGAGGAGAGTTCGATGGGTAGAACGCTGGCCGAGAAGCTCTGGGAAGGCCATCTGGTGCGCAGCGCCGCCGGCGAACCAGACCTGCTGTACATCGACATGCATCTCATCCACGAAGTAACCAGCCCACAGGCGTTCGAAGGTCTGCGACTGGCCGGGCGCGGAGTCCGGCGGCCGGATCTGACCCTGGCCACCGAGGACCACAACGTCCCGACCACCGACATCTTCGCCCCCATCGCGGACCCGGTGAGCCGGATCCAGGTGGAGACGCTGCGCAGCAACTGCGCCGAATTCGGGATCACGCTGTACCCGATGGGAGATGCCGAGCAGGGCATCGTGCACGTCATCGGACCGCAGCTCGGCATCACCCAGCCAGGCATGACCATCGTCTGTGGTGACTCGCATACCTCCACCCATGGCGCGTTCGGCGCACTCGCTTTCGGGATCGGCACCAGCCAGGTCGAGCACGTCATGGCGACCCAGACGCTGCCGATGGATCGTCCCAAGACGATGGCAGTGACGGTCAACGGCGAACTGGCCCCGGGCGTCACCCCCAAGGACGTGATCCTGGCCGTGATCGCCAAGACCGGCACCGGCGGTGGCCAGGGATACATGGTCGAGTACCGCGGCGAGGCCTTCGAGGCGATGTCGATGGAAGGCCGCATGACGGTGTGCAACATGAGTATCGAATGGGGGGCTCGGGCCGGCATGATCGCGCCGGATCAGACGACGTTCGACTACCTCAAGGGCCGCCCGCATGCTCCCGTCGGTGCCGAATGGGACGCCGCGGTCGAGTACTGGACGACGTTGCGTACCGACTCGGATGCGACCTTCGATGCCGAGGTCGTTCTCGACGCAGCGGAGGTAAGCCCTTTCGTCACCTGGGGAACCAACCCCGGGCAGGGGGCGCCGCTGTCCTCTCGCGTGCCCGATCCTTCCGAGTTCGCTGTGGAGTCCGACCGGGTGGCAGCGGAGAAGGCACTGGCCTACATGGGCTTGCAGGCAGGTACGCCACTGCGTGACATCACGGTGGACACGGTCTTCGTGGGCTCGTGCACGAACGGGCGGATCGAGGACCTGCGGGCCACCGCGGCAGTCCTCAAGGGCCACAAGGTCGCAGCTGGCGTTCGCATGCTGGTCGTTCCCGGCTCCATGCGCGTCAAGGCCCAGGCCGAGAGCGAAGGCCTGGACGCGATCTTCATCGAGGCCGGTGCCGAATGGCGGCAGGCGGGATGCTCCATGTGCCTGGGTATGAACCCCGATCAGCTTGCCTCGGGTGAACGCAGTGCCTCGACCTCGAACCGGAACTTCGAAGGTCGGCAGGGCAAGGGCGGACGCACGCATCTCGTCTCACCACTGGTAGCCGCGGCCACCGCCATCACCGGACATCTGGCCAGCCCGGCCGAACTCTGAGGAGAAACAGCACCATGGAGAAGTTCACAGTCCACACCGGGCGCGCGGTTCCGTTGCGGCGCAGCAACGTCGACACCGATCAGATCATCCCGGCGGTATACCTCAAACGCGTTACCCGAACAGGCTTCGAGGACGCGCTCTTTCAGACCTGGCGTGCCAACGAGCCTGACTTCGTGCTGAACCAGGAGCGGTTCCGCGGCGCGACGGTGCTGGTTGCCGGCCCCGACTTCGGTACCGGCTCCTCGCGAGAGCACGCGGTCTGGGCCCTGAAGGACTACGGCTTCAAGGTCGTGATCTCGCCCCGTTTCGCCGACATCTTCCGCGGCAACTCGCTCAAAGCCGGCCTGCTGACCGTCATGCTCGCGGAGAAGATAGTCCAGCGGCTGCTGGATGACATCGAGGCCGACCCCGGCACCGAAGTCACCATCGACCTGACGGAGCGGCAGGTTCGCTGGCCGGGCGAGGTACACGGATTCGAGCTCGATGACTACACCCGGTGGCGGCTGCTCGAAGGACTCGACGACATCGGGCTCACCTTGCGTGACACCGGATCCATCGATCGGTTCGAGGACGGGCGCAAGAGCTGGCTGCCAAGGCTGGCGACACGCTGAGAATGTCAGCCGTGCTGGCAGTGCGAGCTAGCTCACGCCTGGCCGTTTGGAGAACCTGCCTCGCACGACCTGCGTCGCGCCGCAAGGCAGGTCGCGCTTCAGCCGCGCCAGGCGTCGGCCGGCCAGGCACCGGGCCGCAGGCGGTCGAGTTCTGCCTATTCTTTATGGGAAAACTCGACCTACGAATATCACGGAGCTATCACGTGATTAGCCGGAATGGCCCCCGAGCAACTCACCGCTGGGCCCCGCGGCGCTGCGTCTGATCGCTCAGGAAATGCGTAAGAAGGCCGCGGCTGGTGCCGAATTGCCGAAGAAAGTCCTTGCGACACAAGCGGATTTGTTTGTTTCTTTCGCGTTTTCCCTTTACCGTTCGCGTGAAGGTCAGCCATGGTGGCTGATCAGCGTCCTGGGAGGACACGTGAACAAGGCTCAGTTCATTGAGGCGCTGGCTGCTCGCCTCGGCTCGGACAAGAAGTCAGCGGCCACCGCGCTCGATGCCGTACTCGACGAGATCTATGCCGTAGTCGTCAAGGGTGAGAAGCTGGCACTGACCGGATTCGGTTCATTCGAGAAGCGTGATCGTGCAGCGCGCATCGCTCGCAACCCGGCAACGGGTGCCAGTGTTCGCGTCAAGAAGACCTCGGTTCCGGCCTTCCGCGCCGGTGCCGAATTCAAGGCGATCATCAGCGGTGCCAAGAAGATTGCCAAGGTTCCCGCGAAGAAGGCGGCACCGGCCAAGAAGGCCGCTGCGGCACCGGTAAAGCGTGCCGCCGTGAAGGCTGCACCCGCCAAGAAGGTTGCTGCCAAGGCTGCGCCGGTCAAGCGGGCCGCCGTCAAGTCCGCACCAGCCAAGAAGGCAGCACCTGCCAAGAAGGCCGCACCGGCCAAGAAGGTTGCTGCCAAGGCTCCTGCCCGTAAGGCAGCAGCGAAGGCACCGGCCGCCAAGGCGCCTGCGAAGAAGGCTCCGGCCAAGCGCGCCAGCCGGTAGTACGTCAGCACGTTCAGATCGGCCCCGCCACCTCCGGGTGGCGGGGCCGATCTGCTGTTATCCCGTCGGACGCGCGTAGTAGTCGGCAGCCACCACGGCATCCGACACCATGCTCAGGGCCCATACCGAACCTTTGCGGCATTGCACGGGCTTTCCGGTCTGAGCTCCGAGCCCTGCCAGCAGGCCGGGGATCGCGTCTCCCTGGCTACACACCACCGACGTGCCGCCCTCCGCCGCCAGCGATCGGACAAGCTTGATGGCGTTGTCGGGATCCTCGCCGAAGGCCTCGTCAGATACTTCGGGTGCGATGCGCACACTCAGCCCGAGGCTGTCGGCCAGCGGCCGGATGGTCTGCTCGCAGCGAAGCCGATCTGCCGTCACCACTCGCTGCGGGGCGAAACAGTCCAGCACCGCAACCAGGTCGCGGGCCTGACGGCGGCCGATCTTGTCGAGCGGGCGCAGGCGGTCATCACCCTTGAAGTCCGAACGCTTTCCCGCCTTGCCGTGTCGTACCAGCAGGATCATGGCCGTTTCGGGGGGCAGCCTGATGAAGTCGCTCAGTACCTGCCGGTCCGCGTCGTAACTCAGCAACTCGCCGGCCGCCTGCGGCTCCAGCCAGCGCACGGTGTCGACCTCTTCGCTGGGCAGGTGCTCGCCATATCGGTGGCGCATCGACCAGTACGAAACACGTTTGGCCAGCTCAGTGAGCGGATAGGTGACCGTAACCAGCCGTCGTCCCACCGCCACCGCTGAGCCGGTCTCCTCGCTCACCTCGCGTACCGCCGCCCGTAACGGGTATTCGCCGGCATCGAGCTTGCCCTTGGGCAGGCTCCAGTCGTCGTAGCGGGGCCGATGAATAAGTGCCAGCTCGAGCTCGGAGTCTGTCGCTCGCCACACGACGCCACCCGCGGCCGGGGTGGCCGGCGCTAGGCGTGGAGTCTTCATTCGCCGCGGGAGGCCAGGCGTCGCAGCAGCACCTCCTGGTAGTCCACCGAATCCCGGCCACCGCTGCGTACCCATCGGCCGTCGCCTTGCAGTTCCCAGGCGGTGGTATCGGGGGAGAAGCCGAAGGCCAAAGTTTCGCGAAGTTGCTCGGCATTCGGTCCGGTCACCCGCGCGAGCACCTCGACGCGCCGGTCGAGGTTGCGGTGCATCAGGTCCGCGGAGCCGATCCAGTATTCGGGATCGGTGTCATTTGCGAAGTAGAAAACCCTTGAATGCTCGAGGAACCGGCCCAGGATCGAGCGCACCGTGATGTTCTCGCTCAACCCCGCAACGCCCGCCTTGATAGAGCAGAAGGTTCGCACCATGAGCTCTACCCGCACACCGGCCATCGAAGCCCGGTAGAGCGAATCGATGAGTAGCTCGTCCACCAGGTGATTGGTCTTGATCTGGATATGCGCCTGACGTCCCTGCTGAGCATGCTCTATCTCACGCTCGATGCGTTCGATGAGCCCTGCTCGCAGGCGATGCGGGGCGACCAGCAGCGTCCGGTATTCGGTCTGGCGGGAATAGCCGGTAAGGACATTGAACAGGTCGGTCAGGTCCGAACAGATGGCTTCGTCGGCGGTGAACAGCCCGAAGTCTTCGTACAGCCGGGCGGTCTTCGGGTGATAGTTGCCCGTTCCTATGTGGGCGTAGCGCCGCAGCGAGCCGCCCTCCTGCCGCACCACCAGTGAGGTCTTGCAGTGCGTCTTGAGGCCCACGAGCCCGTACACCACATGGCATCCGGCACGTTCCAGCTCGCGTGCCCACTTGATGTTGGCCTGCTCGTCGAAGCGTGCCTTGATCTCGACCAGCACGACGACCTGCTTGCCGGCTTCAGCCGCGTCCACCAGCGCATCCACGATCGGTGAGTCGCCGGACGTGCGGTAGAGCGTCTGCTTGATCGCCAGCACGTTGGGATCCGAAGCGGCTTGCTCGATGAAGCGCTGGACGCTCGTCGCGAACGATTCGTACGGGTGATGAACGAGGACGTCACCTTCGCGCAGCGTGGCGAATACCGACTTGGGCGTCTCGCCCTCCGCGAAGCGGGGATGCGTGGCCGGAACGAACGGGCGCTCCTTGAGGTCCGGACGATCCAGCTCATAGATCTGCCACAGCCCGGTCAGGTCGAGCAGACCGGGAAGCTGCTGGACGTCCTCTGGCTGAACGTTGATCTCGCTGATGAGCAGAGCGAGGACGGCCGAGTCGATGTCCTCAGCCACCTCGAGCCGGACCGGTGGACCGAAGCGCCGGCGGACCAGTTCTCGTTCCAGGGCCTGCAGCAAATCCTCGTCGCGGTCCTCGTCCACTTCGAAGTCGGTGTTGCGGGTTACCCGGAACAGGTGATGCTCGACGACCCGCATCCCGGGAAAGAGGGTGTCCAGGTGCGCGGCGATGAGTTCTTCCAGCGGCAGGTACTCGGCCTTCTCGGCCGACTGGCTCACCACGACGAACCTGCGGACGTTGTTGGGAACCTTGATCCTGGCGAAGCGATCCACGTCCGAACCTGGGTCGCGAACCAGAACCGCGAGATTGAGCGAGAGCCCGGAGATGTAAGGGAACGGGTGTGCCGGGTCCACTGCCAGCGGGGTGAGGACGGGAAAGATCTTGGCCAGGAAGTAGTCACGCAGTTCGCTCTGCTGGCCAGGGGAGAGGTCCTGCCAGGCCAGGATGCGGATGCCTTCGGCGGCAAGCGCCGGCTGGATGTCGGTGAGGAAGCACCGAGCGTGTCTCAGGGTCAGCTCGCGACTGCGTTCGGAGACCCTTGCCAGCCCTTCCCGCGGCGTCAGGCCGTCAGCCGAGCGAACCGCCAGACCCATCTCTTGACGCCGCTTGAGCCCCGCCACGCGCACCATGTAGAACTCGTCCAGGTTGCTGGCAAAGATCGATAGGAACTTCATCCGCTCCAGCAACGGCTGCCGCCGGTCCTCGGCCAGCGCGAGCACCCGAGCATTGAAGTCCAACCACGACATCTCGCGATTGGAATATCTGTTCTCAGGCAGATCAGGCTGCTCGCGCGGGGCGGCCGATGCCGACCCGTCCAATTCCCTGAGTTGCGAGCCCGTCGCGGTTTCGGTCATGTCCCACATCATGCCCGCCTCAGCCAAAAGGCTGTAGCTCCGACAGCATGGCGGCCGTGTTCGCTCCGACGCCCAACCGCAGGCAGCGGGCGAGGTCCAGCGCCGTGTCGACGTCCTGGCGAGCGCCTGGGCCTGCCGCAAGTGCGAGGCAGCCGGAGGCCTCGTGTCGCCCGGCCGAGCCAGCCCCGAACTGCGGATCGAGGTCGCGCGGGCGCCGGGCCGCGAGCATGGTGGTGCCGGATCCTTGGGCGTCGGCCACGTAGGCGGTGGGGCTGTTGCTCGCGCGGTCGAGCACGTCGAGGATCTCTTGTGGGCGAAGCGCAGGTAGATCAGCGACCATGGCAAGAACGCCGTCTGAGGGCCACCGCTCGGCGAGCTCGCCCGCAGCCTGGCGCAGGGCGGCATTGAGGCCGCCGCCGTTATCGGCAATGACGTGCACTGCTTGCCCCAGCCCGTCCGGTGCCCGCTCTGTCACCAGATGCACGCCGGCGATGGGCGAGCCGGGCAAGGTGTTGCTGCGCCGAGCCGCCACGAGGACCGCCTCGATCGCGTCTCGCTGGATGGCCAGCACGAGCTGGCCATGTGCCGCCGGTTCGCGGGTAGCGCCCTGTAGCCGCGTTTTGCCGGTGCCGGCCGCCCGCAGAGGTATCACCACCCGCCATTGCACGCCCGTCATGTTTCCACGTCACCGAGTCCGGACGGTCGGCGAGGCGACATCGGACTGACGATGCGCTGCGGTCAGTGGCAGACTCCAGTCACGCAGGTGCTCGGCGGCATCTGGGAACTGGTGGATCCGAAGCTGGGAGGGACCGAGTGGCAGGCAGGCGATCGGAGAAGCCTGGGCCCTACCTGCGGTTCTGCGTCGTAGTGTTCTACCCGCTGATCAGCATCTTGTGGCGCCGGCGGTGGACGGGTGCGGAGCGCATACCGGCAACCGGACCCGCGATCCTTGCGATCAACCACATCTCCTACGCCGATCCCTTCGTCCTCGCGCGCCTCCTGTGGGAACGCGGTCGGCTGCCTCGGTTCCTGGCCAAGGCGAGCCTGTTCACGATGCCGATCATCGGACGCGTGATGCGCGGAGCCGGACAGATTCCGGTCTATCGGGGTACCGCGGATGCCAACGACGCCTTGCAGGGAGCTGTTCGTGCGCTGCAGCGGGGTGAACTGGTGATGATCTATCCCGAGGGCACCGTCACCCGGGATCCCAACTTCTGGCCGATGACGGCCAAGACCGGCGTCGCCCGCTTGGCGCTGCTCGTGCCCGAGGTACCCGTCATCCCGATCGGGCAATGGGGCGCGCAGGAGTTTCTGGATGCCTACGCCAGACGCCTCCGGCCGATACCGCGCAAGTGCGTACAGGTCTCAGTCGGTGAAGCCGTTGACCTCGCAGAGTTCTCGGGCAGCGAACCGACCGCCGAAACCCTGCACGCGATGACCGAGAAGATCATGCTGGCGGTGCGCGATCAGGTAGCGAGCCTGCGCTCGCAGCCGCCGCCCGCTGAGTTCTACCCACGGCCCGAAGGAGTCGGCGTGCGCGCCTCCGACGCGCGCAAGGTCATCGACAAGCGACAGGAGAGCGCATGAAAGCCGCCGTGCTGGGTTCCGGTAACTGGGGCACCGCATTCGCCAAGGTGCTGGTCGATGCAGGTACCGAGACCCGAATATGGGCACGGCGGCCGGAGCTGGCCGACGCGATCAATACCAAGCACATCAATGTCGACTACTTACCGGACATCACGCTGCCCACCGCGTTGACAGCTACCACCGACGCGGCCGAGGCGGTAGCGGGCGCCGAGCTGGTGGTGTTCGCGATCCCGTCCCAGACATTGCGGTCCAACCTCGAGCGGTGGACGTCCATCCTGCCGGACGGGGCTAGCTTCGTCAGCCTGATGAAGGGCATTGAACTAGGCACCGTCAAGCGGATGAGCGAGGTCATCAGCGACGTCACCGGGGCCGACCCAGGCCGCGTCGTGGTGGTCTCCGGTCCCAACCTCGCGCACGAGATCGCACTGCGCCAGCCGACCGCGACCGTCGTGGCAGGTGCTGACCCGAGCCGGACGGCCCAGGTTCAGTCCGCCTGCAGCGCACCGTACTTTCGTCCGTACACCAATGCCGATGTGGTCGGCACCGAATTGGGCGGCGCGGTCAAGAACGTGATCGCTCTGGCGTGCGGGATGGCGTCGGGTATGGGTTTTGGCGACAACACCATCGCCTCGCTGATCACCCGAGGCCTGGCCGAGACGGCTCGGCTCGGGCTCTCGCTCGGCGCCGACCCGCTGACCTTTGCCGGCCTTGCCGGTCTCGGTGACCTGGTGGCGACCTGTGCCTCGCCCCTGTCGCGCAACAGGTCCTTCGGCGTGCGCCTCGGGCAGGGTGACACGCTCGAGCAGGCACAGGCGGCTGCCCACGGTCAGGTCGCCGAAGGCGTGAAATCGTGCCGATCCATCCTCGACCTCGCGAATCGGCAGGGGGTCGACGTGCCCATCGTTCGCGAAGTCGAATCGGTCTGCTACGGCGGATCAAGCCCGGTGCGCGCGGTAGAGAACCTGATGAGCCGTTCCACCAAGAGCGAATGACGATCGACTAGCGTGCATCCTCGTGGCTGAACGGATCCGAGTTGCCCTTGTCTACGGCGGACGCAGTACCGAGCATGCGATCTCGGTGGTGAGCGCCGGTAGCGTGCTGGCCGCGATGGACCCGGAGAAGTACGACGTGGTCACCATCGGCATCACCCGCACCGGCGCCTGGCTGCGGACAGATGTCGACCCCAAGGAGCTGCGGATCTCCGAGCGGCAGCTTCCTGAGGTGACAGCGGCCGAGGGTGAGATCGCGATCGGCCGGCGCGGGGCGGTGGCCGTCTTCGACAGCCGCTCCGCGGTCGCCGCGCTGGACTCCGTCGACGTGGTCTTTCCGGTGCTGCACGGCGCCTATGGCGAGGACGGCACCCTGCAGGGGATGCTCGAGATGGCCGGAATTCCCTACGTCGGCTCCGGTGTGCTGGCAAGCGCAGCCGGAATGGACAAGGTGTTCACCAAGACGGCCCTGAAGGCAGCCGGGCTCGAGGTAGGCGACTACCTCGTGCTGCGAGCCGGTCAGCAGCCACTCACCGCTGACCTCGAGCGCCTCGGGCTGCCCCTTTTCGTCAAGCCCGCCCGGGCTGGTTCGAGCGTGGGGATCAGCAAGGTCCGGGGTCACGACCAGCTTGCCGAGGCGCTCGAGCGTGCCTTCGAGCACGATTCCAAGATTCTCATCGAGGCCGCGGTCGCCGGCCGCGAGGTCGAATGCGGGGTGTTGCAGGACGCTGACGGAGCGGTGTCGGCATCCCTGCCGGCCGAGATCCGCCTGCATCCCGACTTCGATTGGTATGACTTCGAGGCCAAGTACCTGGACGACGCCTGCGATTTCGACATACCGGCCCAGCTCGGCGAGAAGGTCGTCGCGGAGATCCAGCGGTCGGCGATAACGGCCTTTGAGGCATTGGAGTGTGCGGGCCTGGCGCGGGTCGACTTCTTCGTGACAGCGGACGGCACGGTGATCGTCAACGAGATCAACACGATGCCCGGCTTCACACCGATCTCGATGTACCCCAGGATGTGGGCAGAGACCGGAGTGCCCTATCCGGAGCTGATCGACCGGCTGATCGCCACGGCGCTGGCCGGGCACAGCTGACGCCGAAGCCCGCCGGCTACTTGCAGATCGGCAGCCCGGGCTTGGTCTGACCGGCGGCGTCGGTGGCGGTGCAGACGGCCGGCAAGGCGGTCAGGGCGGGTGTCAGCGCGCTCAACGGCTGATCCTGACCGGCAGGGACAGTCACTTCCACATACACGGCTCGGTCGATCGAGGTGTAGACCGTCTGGGCGCGCTGGGGATCGGGCTGCCACAGCACGCCGTTGACATCGACCAACTGCGCGGCCTGCGCCGTGCCGAACACCGACGGTTTGCTCACGCCGCATCTGAGCACGATCGGCGGGTCTCCCCAGGCAGCGACGAAGGAAGAATCCGTCTCCGTCCTGCGCGCATCAAGGCCGGCCAGCTGGATCGGAAGGGCCGCGAAGACCTTTACGCACGCCGCCTGGGTCTTGTCGCTGGGGGACGGCGGTGCCCAGACTGAAACCGCGGCCGACGGACTAGCGGCGGTTGCCGTCTTGGGAGAATCCTGACGAGCCGTGAGCGCGAAGGCGAGCACGACCGTGACCGGCAGCGCGATCGCCGTCGCGATCAGTGCCGCGCGGCGGCTTCCCGGATCGATGGTGCGGATCCTTTCCTGTGATCAGCGGCGCCCGGGCGGGCTCAGATGTGCACGACGGGGCAGGTCAGGGTGCGGGTGATGCCGCTGACGCCTTGAACCTTGGCCACGACCAGGCGTCCGAGCTCATCGACGTTCGCCGCCTCGGCGCGCACGATCACGTCATAAGGACCGGTCACGTCCTCGGCGAGGGTCACGCCGCTGATCAGGGCGATTTCTTCGGCGACGGAAGCGGCTTTGCCGACCTCGGTCTGGATGAGGATGTAGGCGTGGACTATATCGGACACGGCGCGCCCTTTCGTCGTCGTCGGCGAGTGAACTCCCAGCGCAGTTAGAACCTAGCGCAGGCCGATCATGCCGCCATGTGAAGATTCTCTTGAGCATCATCGCTGCCGTGGTCTTCTGAACCGCGGCAGCGCAACTGTACGCACTGGAGGCGGGTCCGATTTCCGAGCCGAGAACCGTGGCCGATATAGGTGAGTTCGGACTCATCGACCGCATCACCGCCGCGCTGCCGACACCGGCCTCCGACGGCGGGTACGCCCACGTGGTCGTCGGAACCGGTGATGACGCGGCGGTTCTGGCAGTCCCGGACGGCAGGATCGTGGCCTCGACCGATCTGCTGCTGGAGAACCGGCACTTCCGCCGTGACTGGTCGACGGCCACTGATGTGGGGCGCAAGGCGGCCGCTCGCAACTTCGCCGACATCATCGCGATGGGTGCCGTCCCGACCGCCTTGCTGGTGGGCCTCGCGGTCCCTGGCGGTCTCGAGTTGAGCTGGGTGGACGGGCTGGTAGCGGGCTTCGCTGAGGAGTGCGCCCAGGTGGGCGCACGGGTGGTGGGCGGCGACGTCAGCGCCTGCGACACGATCGTGCTCTCGGTGACCGCGCTGGGCGATCTCGGTGGTCGCGAACCGGTGCGCCTGGGCGGGGCGCGGGCTGGCGATGTGGTGGCGATCTGCGGCCGGCTGGGCTGGGCAGCAGCGGGGTTCGCCGTCCTCTCGCGCGGCTTTCGCTCGCCGGTGCAGGTCGTCAACGCCCATCGGCGGCCGGAACCGCCCTATGCCCAGGGACCCCGAGCCGCAGAATGTGGCGCGACGGCCATGACCGACGTCTCGGACGGCCTGATCGCTGACCTCGGTCACATCGCCGCGGCCAGCGGCGTCCGGATCGACCTGCGAGGCGAGGCGCTGGCCGCACCGGCCAAGCTGCGTGACGTGGCCTCGGCGCTGAACGTCGATCCGATGACGTGGGTCCTCACCGGCGGGGACGACTACGCGCTAGCGGCGACCTTCCCCAACTTCGCCTCGGTGCCACCGGACTGGACCTCGGTCGGCCTGGTGCGTGAGGGCGAAGGCGTCCGGGTCGACGGCCGGCGGTGGAACGAAGGTGGGCACGAGCATTTTCGGTGAGCGAAACAGCAGTAGGGCCGATTCC
>JAVEES010000331.1 GCA_030840285.1 Pseudonocardiales bacterium | reverse complement strand
CTTGTATGGCTGTCGGACACGGCCGCAGCCGACTACCAGCACGACCTGACATTGTTGTTGGAACGATGAAAGCCCCGCGCGTGGCAGTAGCTCTCGGCATTGCTGGTGCATTGTTGCTAGCCGCATGTTCCGCCAGCCTGCGCCCTGCCCCGGCGAGCACGGCATCGATCGGCGCCTTGGATCGTGCCGGGGCGCTTACCTTTCCCTCGGGCGAGCGCAGCGTGGTCCCCGTCGTGTCGGGTCGAACGCTTCAGGGCACCGCCATCAGCACCGCGCAGTTCGCCAACCACGTGTACGTCCTCAACGTCTGGGCGTCCTGGTGCGGACCCTGCAAGGCCGAGTCGCCCGCGCTGGCCTCGCTGGCCCGAGGGCTCATGCCATCGGGAGTGAAGTTCATCGGCATGGACGAGGCCGATACGAAAGCGGCGGCGGCCCGGTTCGCAGCATCGGTGAGAGTTCCCTATCCCGAACTATTCGACGCCGAAGGAGACGCTTTGGCGCATCTGAAACTTCTGCCGGTCAAGGGTATTCCAAGCACGCTCGTCGTCGACCGAGCTGGCCGGATGGCGGCACGAGTCATCGGTGCGGTGTCGGCCGATGAGCTCCGCCGGTTGATTACCTTCGCAAATACGCCTTGAGCTTCGACTGATTCCTGCCTCATTCACATTGCGGCACACCTATCAGCGGCTATTCAAACTCCGAACCAGGTGCTACGTTGCAGCCGCCACAATCCCTGTTGCCTGAAGTCGGGGGATCATGCTCAATCACGGGACCGCTTCGGTTGGCCTGCCGTCCGTCCGAAGCCCGCTGGCGGCGCGGGTCAGCGACTACGTCTCGCTGACCAAGCCGCGAATCATCGAACTGCTACTGGTGACGACAGTGCCGTCGATGATGTTGGCCGCGCACGGCCTGCCAGGTCTCGGCGTGGCGATAGCCACCCTGGTCGGTGGAAGCGTCGCCGCCGGTAGCGCGAACGCCCTGAATTGCTATCTCGATCGCGATATCGATGCGATCATGCATCGGACCGCGGGGCGCCCGCTGAATCGCTCAGCGGTGACGCCACGAAAGGCCCTTGTATTCGGGCTGATTCTCGCTCTCGTGTCCGTTGGCCTCCTATGGGTCACGACGGATGCGCTGGCTGCGTGGCTGGCCGCCGCAGCCATCGCGTTCTATGTTGTCGTTTATACCGGCGTGCTCAAACGGCGAACGTCACAGAACATAGTGTGGGGCGGCGCGGCCGGCTGCATGCCGGTCCTTATCGGCTGGGCCGCTGTATCGGACCGACTGTCCTGGACTCCGGTCGTCCTGTTCGCCATCGTCTTCCTCTGGACGCCGCCGCATTTCTGGGCGCTGGCAATGCGTTACCGTGATGATTACCTAGCGGCCGGGGTTCCGATGCTTCCCGTCATCGCACCGGCTCGCCTGGTGGCTGGGCGGATAGTCGCGTACTCGTGGGCGATGGTTCTCGCCTCGCTGTTGCTGTGGCCAGTAGCGCATACCGAGTTGGTGTACCCGATCGTCGCCGTGATCGCCGGTGGATGGTTCCTTACTGAGACGTATGCCTTGCGCCAGCGAGTGCGGTCCGGCGTGCCGCCGAAGTCGATGCGGCTCTTTCACGCGTCAATCAGCTACCTGTCGATCCTCTTCATCGCCGCGGCGCTCAGTGCCCTGCTACCAGGCTAGGGCGCGCTGAGCAGCTCGAATGAAGCAGGTCATCGCGTCGGCCCGCCCGGTGGATCGACTGCATGCAACCGACGAAGATATGCCTGCCATGCCTGCAGTTCTTGGTCCTCAGACGTCTCGCCGCGCTGGTCTGCCGACGGCAGTGTCGGGGCCGGCGATTGCGTAGCGGCCGCCGCGTCTTCGGCATGCAGCAGCCGCCACCAGATCCAGCCTCCGACAACCGCGAAGAACGGCCACTCGAAGGCATAAACCCAGGCCAGCTCCCGTCCACCGAGCGCACGATGCAGTTCGAACACGCCAGCCGCAATGCAGCCGCCACCGCCCAGTACGAGGCTGAGATGCAGCTTCAGCGCCGTGCGGCCGAGATAGAGCCGGGAACGAGGCACCATGATGTCGCTATGCCCGCCCAGCCAAGGCGCTCTGCTGGTCGGCGCGGCGAGTCTTACGAGTGTCTTCGACGAGCCAATCCCGCACGGCCAGCGCGACCCAACCGGTGTCCAGCAGCATGCTCCCGGCCCACATGAGCGCACCGCCGAGCTGCTGATCGGCGAGGGCGCCAGGACCGAAGGGACGATGCACTGCGGCATAGTGCGGATACAGCACATAAGGCGAGGCATAGATGAAGAATCCGGTGATTGCCTCGGGAATCATCATCAGCAGCAGCGAGACGATCTTGTGGGACGGTCTTACTCGCTGGGCGAACGGGCCCCTACCCATCAATGGGTAGTAGTACAACAGCGCAACTCCAAGATAGAGCGGGTGCTCTACGTATTTATGCGCCCATTCATGTTCTAAAGCGAACTCGTAGAACGGCGAAAAGTGCGTTCCGCACAGCACCGCCACGAAAAGCAGCCATGTTATCCGCGGGTCGCCCAACCACTCGATCGCTTGGCTTCGCAAAAGTGGCAGTAGATAACGCCGACGAAACCGAACGGGAACCGCCCGTAGCGCCAGCAGGACCGGTTGCCCCAATACGAGCAGCGGAGCGGCCAGCATCATCAAGATCATGTGCTGAATCATGTGTGCCCAGAAGAACACGTCGTCGTAAGAACCGACCGGTCCCATCAGGGCTATCGCGATCAACGTGATACCCGTCAACCACCACGCTGTATGGAGGTAAGGCCAAGGTTGTGTGGGATGCCGACGGGACACCGACCGTGCCGCACCGAGATAGAACGCAGCGCTGAGCACTAATCCGCACAGAACCGAACGGTCCAGCGCCCAACTGCCGAGTACCTCCCCTGTTCGGAGCACGAGGCGCAGAGTAGCGCCCGGTCACCGGCAACGACTGCCGACAACCAAATTCATTGCTAGTTCTTAATACTTAGTCTCTCTAAAGGCTTGACAGTCCGATTGGAGAGGTTCATCGTTCTTTCGGGCCAGTTGGATACAGGTCTCAATCGGGGTATCGAGGCGGGGGGCACCGTGCTGACACGGGGAAGTGTTGCGTTCGGAGTCGGCTCCGCAATCCTCGGTGGAGCTGCGGCGGTGGCTCTCACCGCTTTCATCCTGTCCAGTGCGGGAGCGACAACGGGAACACTCAGCGCAACAGTGAGCGGCACGGCAAGCAGCCCGAAAGGCCTTTTACCACATGCCTTTCTAGATCTGTCGACCTATCCCGACAGTGAAGCCGGCTCCCACGGATCTGACGGTGGGGCGCATCCAGACTGGGTCACCTACGGTCCGGTCACAAATCTTCGGGTACCAGCGCACAGCCTGGTCACCGTGACGATCAAGCAGTACGACACCGGTGGCACGATCACCAATCCATATTTCGCAAAGGTGCATGGAACCGTCGATGGCACCGAGCTGATTGACGGGAAATCGGTCACCCAAACTGACGCAGACGCCGTCGGACACACCTTTACGATTCACGCGTTGCCGACGAATCAGGACCCGCTGTACGTCAGCGTGCCGTTGCCCGCGGTAGCCGATGATGCGCCGACCTCGCCCGGCTCGGACTATCCGGATCCGCACGTCGTCACGTTCTCATTCGTGACGGGTGGCAAGGGTAGCTACATCTGGAACTGCGAATACCCCTGTGGCGATGGCACTTATGCAAAATTCGGAGGACCGATGTCCACCCAGGGATACATGTCCGGCACTTTGACCGTGGCCTGAACGGAGACGATGCGTGAATCTGCGGGGTAGTGCACGGTGAGCACAGATCTCCCTGCGCCGGACGGTCCGAGCGAGCCGGTCGTCCAGTCGGTTGCCGGCTGGCGCGCAGAGCGCGTGCGCATCTTCTGGATCTGGCTTGTCCTGACCGGCCTGCTGGTGGTGTTCTCCCTTACCGTGCCGGCTCGTTTGATGGGGCCGCCGGCATCACCGACCATGCACTCGGTCGAGAGCACCATGACCCTGTTCTCCGTCGCCGCCAGCCCAGTCGCCGCCCTGGTATGGGCCATAGCCCTGTACAGCCTGCTTCGCTGGCGCAGCAAGGGACGACCCACTGCCGATGGCCCCGCGATCCGGGGCCACGCCGCAACGACCGTCGCCTGGGCGGTCACTTCCACAGTGCTCTGCGTATTTCTGCTGGTCTGGGGCATGGCCGAAATGATCGTGATCAACTCACCCGCCGAAGCAAATGCGCCGCTCGTTGTCGATGTCACAGGTCAGCAATGGGTGTGGACCTTCAGCTACCCCAGTCAAGGCAATGTCGAATCTGACCAGCTCTACCTGCCTGTTGACCGCCCAGTGATCTTCCACGTGACAAGTAAGGACGTTATCCATTCGTTCTGGGTCGTGCAGATGGGTATCAAGATCGACGCCAACCCGGGCGAGACAACGAAAACCTCGGTAATGCCCGACAAGATTGGCGTCTTCGACGTCCGTTGTGCAGAGCTGTGCGGGCTGCGTCATGCCGAGATGCAGACGAGCGCGCACGTAGTCAGCGCATCGGATTTCAATTCATGGCTCAGCCAGAACGGTGGACACAGCTGATGAAGCGGCCGCTACGGGCAGGAGGCTCCCGGTGAGTGCAGCAGTGTCGGACGTCGCGCCGCAGGCCTCAACGGCGCCGACCGGTGGGGGGGTGCTGCGCCGCCTCAACATCGTCACCGCGGTGTGGGCGGGCTCGGCCCTGGCCGCGATCGGATGGTTCATCGCACATGAGCTTTGGCAGGACGGTGATCACGGCTCCGACCAGGTGGTTCTGGTGACCTTGATCTGCTGGTCGGTTGGTTTCATGGTCGGCATCGGCGCCTTCAACGGTCCGATCGGTTGGATCCGCGGCAACGATCTTGCTCACGAGGACGAACTCTTCCTCGCCGGCAAGGACCAAGGCATCGGTCGATACTTTCGCTTCACCACCGACCACAAGGTCGTCGGAATCCAGTACTTGATCGTCACGATGGTGCTGTTCGCGCTGGGTGGCACCTTAGCCATGCTCATCAGAACGAACCTGATTTCCCCCGACTCGCAATTTCTGTCCGCCCAGACCTACAACGCGATTGTCGGGCTGCACGGGCTGATCATGATTATCGCGACGATCATCATGGTGACCGGGCCGTTCGGGAACTTCATCGTGCCGATCATGATCGGTGCGCGCGACATGGCCTTTCCGCGTCTGAACGCGCTGAGTCTCTGGCTGATCGTCGCCGCGATCCCGGTGCTCTTCTCCGCCGCCTTCCTGGGCGGTATCCCGACCGGATGGGTCGGTTACGCGCCGCTAGCCGACCAGGCACCGCCTGGGATGGACGCGTATTCCATATTCATCCTCATCTTTGCCGTCTCGAGCGCGGTTGCCGGCGCCAACATCACGACCACGGTTCTCACCATGCGAGCCAGGGGAATGAGCTGGCGCAGAACGCCGATCTTTGTCTTCGGTACGGTCGCCAGCGTTGGCTTGGCGTTGCCGGCATTTCCGCTATTCATGGCCTCACAGATTTTGCTGCAGGTAGATCGCACGCAGGGCGGCCAGTTCTACGTTGCGTCCGGCGGGGGCAGCCCGTGGCTGTATGCCAACCTGTTCTGGCTAATGGGGCATCCGGAGGTCTATGTCATCTTGATCCCAGCTATCGCCGCCCTGATGGAGTTGACGCCGGTATTCGCGCGGAAGCCCCTCTTCAGCTTCAACACCGCCGTCATTGCCATCGCCGGGATCGTAGGCCTAAGCGTGATGGTCTGGGCGCACCACATGTACGCCGCGGGTTGGGCGCCGGACCTCAATGGGCCCTTCATGCTGACCACCGAAATGATCTCGGTTCCCACCGGTCTTCTTTTCCTTGTCATTCTCGGCACGCTCTGGCGTGGTCGGATCTGGACGACCGTCCCGATGCTGGCGACCTACGCCATGCTGTGGAACTTCATCATCGGCGGGATCACCGGCATCTACCTGTCCGACGTCCCGGCCGATTACGCACTGCATGGCTCGATGTTCGTGACGGCGCACTTTCACTACACCCTGATGGGGGCCGGCTTGACCGGCGCGATCGGCGCACTCGCGTACTGGTTCCCGAAGATGACCGGACGCATGCTCAACGAACGCGCCGGTTACATTTCGTTCTGGCTGGTCCAGATCGGGTTCAACGTTACGTTCATCGGCATGTTCGCCGTGGGTCTGGCCGGACAGCCTCGACGGGTCGTGACCTACGCTCATCTGTTCGCGGCCGGAAACCTCGTATCTACACTGGGTGCTTACTGCATCGGCATCGGCATGCTGGTGTTGCTCTATGCCATCGTGAGTTCGTGGATGCACGGGCCGATCGCGCCCGCCAATCCGTGGGGCGCCAAGACGTTGGAGTGGACCGTGCCCAATCCCATCCCGCTGGAGAACTTCGAGGTCCTCCCGGTGGTCACCGAGGACCCTTACGGATACGGTGTCGACGAGGCGTTTCTTACGGCTGAACTGGTAAGCGGATCCGCGCCGCGAACCGCCAGTACAGGTTCCGCGACCGCGACCCAGGCGGAGGTGGCGGCGGGCTCCGGCCAGCAAGTCGCGACTCTGGATCGCGAAGCAGGCCAGCTGTGACCGTCAGCGCGCACGTCCCGGTCGCTGGACACCCAGCAGAGGATGTCCAGGTCGTTGGTGGCAGGCAGCGCACCGGTGTCCTGCTCCTGATCGTCGCCGATGCCGCCTTCGTCGGCGCACTGGTGTTTTCCTACTTCTACTTGCGGGGCTTGAACACTTCGGGAGCCTGGATCACCCAGGGAATGCACACTGCGACGATCTGGGTGGGGTGGCTGATCGGGCTGATCGCGGTCGCCAGCGCTTGGTGCTACCGAAGCGGAGTCAATGCGCTGCGCACGGGCAAGATCGGTGGCCTGATCGGCGGTGCGGGCATCGCGCTTGCGCTGGTCCTGCTTGATTCGGTGGTGCAAATCATCCAGCTCGCGTCGCTGCCCTTCAAGCCGGATGCCAACGCCTACGCATCGTGCGTCTACACCCTTGCCGGGGCCAACCTGTTCCACCTGCTGCTGACCGCAGTCATCGGCGTCGGTATCTGGAATCGCGCCCGCCTCGGTCGCTATGTCGCCACCAACCCCTGGCAGGTTGAGATCGTCGCCATCTGGTGGAACTGGATTGCGGTGGCTGCGATCGCCGGGGCCGTGACGACGTCGTTCATCGCGAGCCCGAACGTCGGAGGCTGAAGCTCGCGACCCTATCCCGAGTCCGCTCGGTCACTGAGCTGATTGATCCAATCGGGGAGCGGAACGGGCACGAAGTTCGGTCCGGGAAGGCGCACCGAATACAACCGCGCGCTGCCGCCTTGGCCGGTAACCGCGAACCCGGTTGTCGCACCGGTTGGCGCAAGGCCGGTTACATCGGCGGGGGACCGGCCGACCTCCTGCCAGGTCGATCCGCCGTCGGAGGACACCAGCAGCTGGGAGTCGCGAGAGATCAGCCATACCTCGCGGCTAGCGCAGCCCCAGGCAATCGTGTTGTCGGTGACTGCTACCGCTGCACCGAGATGCCAGTTGGATCCGGCATCGTTCGTCGCCAGTATCCGCACCTTTCCATCCGCACCGACCAGCGGGACGGACCAGATCGGTCCTGATCCACAAGGCGAAAGTACTGTGGTTACAGCTGGGCCGGCGAGCTTCACCGGGTGCCATGTTGCTCCGCCGTCGACTGTTTGCACTAAGGCATCGGCGCCGAGGCCGGTCAGCCAACCAAGCTGCCTGTCGGCCCAGGTCACGGAGTCCAGTGTCGTCGCCGCGCTCAGTCCGAGCCGGGCCCTGCTGGTCAACGCCCGCCAGCCACTGCCACTTTCGGCCAGCAAGGTGCCACCGTCCGAGCGAGTCACGACCGTCACAGTCTCGCCACGCAAACCGACCGAGCGCGGGCCGCTCGCTAGTGCGGCGGGCACTTCGGTCGGATCCCACGATCGACCGCTGTTTTTACTGGTGAGTAGAGGAGATGTGCTCAGGCGATCGAACGTCCCTACCCCTACCGCGACGTGCCCCCCGGACTGCGCCACGGACAGCCCGCCACCCGTCGGAACCGCGGTCGGCGTCCGGTTGGACAGCGTTGTCCATCCGTTGTCCGTGTGTAGAAGTAGGGAGGTGCTCCCAGCTCTCCAAATCGCGAATCCCGAGGTGGGACTGGACATCAGGATCGATACCGGATACGGGTTCGAATTCGGCCGATCTGGCCGCTGACCCGAGTGGGTGCACGCCGCCAAGCTGAGGCTTACCGCTGTGGCAGCAGAGCAAAGCCGCGCGGTCCGCATCGAGAACGTTCTGCAGCGACCGATCAATGCAGGAGCTTTCGTACTTCGTCCTGGATGAGGTGGACGTAGCCTGCCTGCAGATCGGCGTTCGCTCCGTCGCTCAGATAGGCCAACTCCTGCCCGGATCCTGATATGAAGTAGATATCGTCGCTGTGCGAAATCATGCCGACCGCCGGGACCTGAACCGTGACGCCGTAGGAGTCAAGTACGGCACTGAGCTGGGACTCGCTACCAGCGAGAAAGTGCCAGTTCGCCAGGGAAGTCAGCCCGTGTGCGGCCGTGAAAGCCGCTACGTCGGCGTGGTTGTGAAAGACCGGGTTCGAGTCGATGGCGATCACATCGATTCTGCCGGCGAGGGAACCCATTTCGCTCACGGCCGCCGACAGCTGGTTCGCGATTATCGGGCAGTCGTCGCTGCACACCGGATCGAAAAAGGCCAGGAGCACGAGGTCCTTGTGGCCGTTGGTCAGAGTGGTGAGCCGGTTGTTCTGGTCCAAGAGGGCGAAGCCGGGTGCCTGACGCCCGGCCAGCGAAATGACACCGCCGGCGCTGTCGGCCAGCACGGCGTTGCTGTCCGGCGCGGTCAGCAACGACATGGCCAGAATCGCGGGTGCGAAGAGGGCCGCGCCAGCGCCGCAGAGGGTCGCGACAGCACGAACACCGTCGCGGTACCGCATCGCTGCGAGCGCCACGCCGGACACCGTCGCCGGCGGCTGGGGCGCCGCCGACGTCGGTTCCAGCCGTCGGGGCCAGCCGGCTACCAGCAGAATGGCCAATGCGAAAGCGGTATTTGGGTCGGTGCCCAGGCCACCGAGGACGCCAAACCCCTGTGCCAGCCACCAGGTGAGCAGGCATAGCAGCACGCCACACAGAACAAATGGGCGCGACCGGTTGGTCCAGAGGCCGAGCCCTATCACCAGCAGCAGTATCCCGAGTGTGGCATTGAATGCGATCGGGTGGCCGATACCCAGATTCGCGGTGTCGAGAATGGGCCGAGCCAGCGCGTGAAATCGAACCGTGTCCATCGGAGTCGCGAACGTTGCGGCCAGCTGCTCGCCGGACCAGTTACGTTCCCACGGCATGAGTTGCAGGACGGCAGCACAGATCAGCCAGCTACCGGCCAGGCGCCGAGCCAGCCGGTCGGTGGGCCGCCGACGATGAACGTCGGTGGAACCCTGCTCGTGCATATCGGCCAGCAGCACGCCCGCGGCGAGCAGGTATACCAGTACCGCTCCAGGAGCACCGGTCAGCCACGATGCTCCGCGACTGAGCAGACCGCCGAAGAACTCGCCCAAGACCCATACCGTCAATGCCCACAGGATCGATCCCCACAGTGCCGTCCTGGCCGCCAGACTCGACCACGGTGTGAATGCGATCAGCAATCCCAGCCCCACCTGCACGAATACCGTTGCGGCATCGGCAGTGACCGGATGGCGAAGCCAGGCATCAGCGATCGGCCGCGCGATCGCGGCGAGCCATCGCGGGCCATCGGCCATGCCGGGTGCGAGCACTTCCGGAACGAATCCCGCGGGCATCCGAGGTTGAGCCTGCAGCAGCCCGTCCACGATCCACAACAGCGCCAGGCCAAGCCTGAGGAATCGTCGGGCCGCGGGTTCCGCTGAAGTTGCTGACATCCAGCGTGCCTGGATACGCCTTACCGTGGTGGGCCGAACTCGCCCGATGAGCCAGCGCAGGGTCGCGAGCGCGGCGACGAAAGCGGCAACCAAGAGCAGGCAACGCAGCAGCGTGAACAGTAGCTGGGCACCGAGGCTGGTCACCACGCCGCCGGCACCATCTGGCATCAGCGTCTACCCCTACGTCGGAGACAGTTCCATTCGCCAGTCAGCTTGGATGTGGGCGGTGAAGTGAGGCATCCACCGCCAACGCGCATGCCGATCCTCCCGTTGCCTGTCAGATGCTGCAGCGGAATCCTTACGTGCCGGCCGCGTGCAATGGGATCATAAACCGTATTCAGGCGCGCCGATACAGCGCGCGGCATTCACCTGGCAAGTGAAGTCGGGCCGCCGGTTCGGTTCTGGCGATTACGCCGGCGGCTCAGCAATCTGATGACGGTGAATCCGGACGACCGTGAGGGCTGCCAGGGCGAGTAGAAATCCGCCGCCCAAGGTGACGAAGAACCAGCCGATCGGTTGGTGCATCGGCAATGCCATCGGATAACCGACGGCATACGCGGCCGCTGCGGCCCCGATAAGCCTCCGCTGCGAACGTGTCGGCCGCGGCAGCCGAGGACGATCGAGCCGGTCCGCTGAACGTTGGGGGTCATCGGGTTGGATCACCTGCTCAGTTGACGCCAGCTTTCGGACATCGTCAACCAGCAGTACACGAAGAGTTCGACACGGCTCTCGTCGCGGCTAAGGCACGAGATGGGCCGAGACAACGAGGTTGTCAAGGTAGCTGCCGGCGCGAGCATCGAAGTCACCCGTGCAGGTGATCAGCCTCAGCGTGGGCTGCGGGGTCAGGCCGTAGACAGCCTTGGCGGGAAAGCGGTCCTTGGGATAGCGATCTAGCGTGTCGATGACGAAGGTGAGCAGGCGCCCGTCCTTTTGCTGAACGATCGCCCGGTCGCCCAGGTGCAGTTCACGTAGCCGAAAGAAGACAGCCGGCCCGGTCACCGAATCGACATGCCCGGCGATGATGGCCGGCCCCGCCTGGCCCGGAATGACGCCTCGGGAATACCAGCCCGCGGTTTGCCACTCGGATGGGGCAGCCAGTGACCCATCAGCCAAGAGGCCCAGCGGCTGCAGGGCGGTGTCTATTCCGACGGCCGCCACCCGCAGTCGCCACGGCGCGCTGAGGTCGGCGGGCAAGCTGGGCGCGGGCGATTCAGCACCGACCAGCCGGGTCGGCCCAGGCCGTTTCGGGTAGCCGCCGGCGGCTGGCTGAGGAGCAGGGGACGCGGTGACGGTGCTGCCGCCGATCCGCCCGGAGTTGACCGAGCCGGCCACGATGGCTCCAGCGACCAGCATCGTCACCAAGCCAATTCTGGCTGCCCACTTATTCATGCTGGAGCCACCTAGCTCGAACGAGCCCGGCGACGGGACACCGCCGCCAGGACAGCAAGCCCGCTCACCGAAATCAGCATGATCGGCAGCTTCCAGCCAGTGCCACCACGACCGTGACCAGAAATGACCGATGCCATACCGCCCCCTCCGGCCGGGACACCACCACTCGGCGGCACCGGCGCTGAGGCACCGTCGAGAACTGTCCGGATCGCAAGGCCACCCTGCTTTCCGTCCAGCAGGAGCACCGACGTCACGCTGCCGGAAGGGATCGACACCGTTTGCGACGTGGTGAGCGACGGGTTGTGCACGGAGTGGGCTTGCAAGGACCAGTCGCCGGCCGGGACTTGGGTGTACGCAGTGGTAGCCGTGAAGCTCACATTCGTGGCCAGCGAGGGTCCGTTCACAGCGGAGACGTCAGCCTTGGGAGCGCGGCTGGCAGCTTGAATCACCCGCACCTTTCCGGTTCCGGCCGGCGGCTGGGTCAGCTCGTCGTGCAGGACGATGCCATGCCGAGCGGCCCCCGTGCCGACACCCGCGATGGTGTAGACCAGACCCGCCTGGGCGTTAAGCGTCCACGACAGCAGCGCGGGCGTGGACGGCGCAGCGCCATGTGGACGCATCGTTACCAGGTAGATCCCCGCCTTGACCTGGATATACGGGCTCACGCCCGCGTACGTGGCGTTGGGTACGAACAGGTTCGTGTCGCCACCGCTGAACTTCTTCAGATACACGTCCACGCCTGGGGTATCCGGCGAGAAGTGGGCGGCGCGCACCATCGCCATCGGGCTGGCCGCGTAGGCGGCGGTGGAGATCACTGCACAAGAGATCACTCCTGTGCAGAGCACCAAGGCCAGGAACATGCGCAACAATCGCCGTGTCATGGGACCCCCGTTCGCTTAACTCGTCCGGCTAGCCGGGTGATCGTGGTTTCGTTCAGGTGGCTGGCGTCACTGGCACCGCAGCCAGGGGCCAGACAAGCTGCATCTGGCCGGCCGCAGGAGCCTGGAGGCCAGTGGGCCGATACTCCACGGGCAGGGCGCGCAGCGCGTCGGCCACCCGTGGACCCTTCGTGATCGTGATCGTGATTCTGCGGGCCGGCAAGCCCGCGGCCGACTCGGCGGCATCGACGGCAATGGCATCGAGACGAACGGCTGTCTGATCGGCGATCATGACGAGTGCCGTCGCCGCCCGCAGATCCAGGCCTCCCGCCGCCAGGACGGCCCGCGCGGAAGCAGCAACCCTCAGACGCGGGTTGACCAGCAAACCACCCTCGGCCTCCCGGCGCGCGGCACCGTCCATTGCCCAGCGGTCGGCCACGCCGGCCGTACCGCCAGGGAGGATTCGGCGAACCTCGATCCGCTCCGCGGCCCGGCCGAAGATGGCGACCGGAATTGAGGCCCGTAGCATCTGCTCGACCTGGGGCAGGATCGCGCCAACCCTGCGCGTGAGCTCGGTGGCGACGAGATACTTGACGTTATGCCACCCGCCCACCGCCGCAGTTCCGTTGACATCGGGACGGAGATATTCGTAGGGCAAGATGTTGCGGGTAGCCAGCCCGGCATCCCGCATCTGCGAGGCGATTGCGTCCTGCGCCGTCAGCCGGGTCCGGGCGGGCAGGTTCGCGGCCACCCAGGCTTCCATCTGGCTGACCTCATGCGCGGACTTGATCCGACTTGGCGTGGCACTCGGACTTGGCCAGCGCGATACCACCGACGCCATGACCAGGGCGACGGCCGTCAGCGACGCCACCAGGCTGAGCATCACCAAGGCCACGGTCCGTTTGTCCAGTGCCCGCAACGATTCTTCGGGCGGGGCTGCGGGCGTCGGTGTCGGTTGCCGCTGGACGTCCGGCGCCGCGGAGGACTCGGCCGGCGTGATATTGGCCGGCCCATCGACGGCTGGACCGGCCGCGGTCTTGCGGGGTTCGGCCGGCATCGGCGGCAGTTCGCGGGCGGCAGCGGGCCACGGCTCCGGACTCATGGGCTGAGCTTGCATAGGCTCCCCCGAAAGGCACTCTCGAGTGGCTCAACCCGACAATGCGACGAGGGTTCGCCACCACGCTGGCGGCCGCCGATCGCGCCAGTACCTCAACGTTGTACACCCGGGCGGGCGCGAAAGCACGATCAGCAACGGACAATCTCGCTGCGCCGTCGATTAGGCACTCGCAGTAACCGGGATGTGCGTCCGGGGACCCTTCGCTGATCAACTTGCGTTTCATGCTGCTATAGCGCTATAGCGACACGTAACGCGAGTTGATCACCGATGAGCACGGCCGATCGTCGGCCCAGGGCCTAGAGCGTCACCGGTGCGGAAGGACCTGCGGGCGGCGCTTGAGCCACGACTCGATGATGTGCTGATCCATCGCCTGTGCGGCCTTGGCGTCCTGGCGCGCGCGCAGCCGCTTGAAGATCTCCTGATGCTCGCGGTTGGACTGGCGCATATCCTCCAGCGTGGGCTCGCCGATGTAACGCAAACTCCGGAATGCCTCGGTGTTCACCGTGCGGATGACGGCGCGCCCGAAGCGATTGCCGGACACTTCCATGATCGCGTCGTGAAAGGCGAGATCAGCTCGGAAGAATCGGGCGGTGTCGTGGTCTTCGGCCAGCAATTTCGACAGCGTCTCTTCGATGTGCCCGAGCTGCGCTTCGGTCGCCGAGCGCGATGCCTCAGCCGCCATCTGGCTCTCGAGCGCTCGGCGCACGCTGATCAGGTCCTCCAGGATCGAGCGCTCCGCGTCGTGACGAACCGAGGCCGAGAGGACCACCGGGCTGAGCAGATCCCAATCCTCGACGCTGCGCACGCGGGTGCCGAGACCTTGCTGGGCGCGCACCAGCCGCATTCCCTCCAGGGATTTGACGGCCTCCCGGACGACCGTGCGGCTCACTCCGAACATCTCGCACAGCACCGGCTCGGTAGGTAGTGCGCTGCCCACCGCTAGCTCGCCGCCCACGATTCGGTCCACCAGGTCTTCGACCACCGCCGTCGCCAGCCGGGCGGGCCTTCTCGGCCAGGCCCGCAGCTGCGCCTCGGTGCCGCCGTGCGCTGCAGCGGTGACCACGCGTGCCGGCGTGGGCTCCTCGGGTACGACCATCGGTTATCCGTTCGTTGGGCGGAGATACCAGCAGAGTAAAGCAAATGGGCTATTGACGTTAGTCGTATGACGAATTATGTTACCGACAGATGTCGCCCCGCTTACCGGGAAGGAATCGGCCGTTGCGTATCACCCATGTTGAGTCCATCCGGGTCCCACTGCCCGCGGCAGATCCTGCCTTCAACTGGCGCCGGGGACTGCTCGGATCCTCACCTGACGGCGAGGCGGCGGTGCTGCGGATCGGTACCGACGACGGTGCCACCGGAGTGGCTCTGGCGACCCGGCCGGGAATGGCCGCAGCCGTGGAGGACATCGTCAATCGGGTCCTTCGCGAGCAGCTCACCGGTGAGGACCCGTTACAGCGTGAATACCTGTGGCACCGGATGTGGGAGATCGACCGAACCGAGGAGTTGCCGCTGCCGGTTCTCGGCCTGGTCGACATCGCGCTGTGGGATCTCGCCGGGCGCATCACGTCGCAGCCGGTGTGGCAGTTGCTCGGTGGCTTCCGGACCCGCATACCGGCCTACGCCTCTACCGTCACCTTCGCCACCATCGAGGAGTTTCTCGATGTCGCTACCCAGTGTCTGGAGCTGGGCTATCAGGCAGTGAAGCTGCACGCGTGGGGTGACGCCCGTGCTGATGCCGAGTTGGCGCGCCGGCTGCGCGAGCACGTCGGTCCGGATATCCCTCTGATGTACGACGGGTCGGCAGGTTTCGACCTGCCCGATGCGATCTATCTCGGCAAGGCGCTCGCGGCGTCCGGCTTCCTCTGGTACGAGGAGCCGATGCGCGAGTTCAATGTGACTGCCTATGGGCGGCTCGCCCGCGCGGTGGAGATTCCCCTGCTGGTGGCGGAGACATCTGACGGCGCGCACATGAACTCCGCCGACTTCATCTCAGCCGGTGCCGCCACGTTCGGTGTGCGGACCAGCGCCTCGACTCGTGGCGGTATCACCGGCTCGATGCGCACCGCCCACCTTGCCGATGCATTCCGGCTACGTGCCGAGGTTCTTGGTGACGAGGTTGCCAGCCGGCACCTGTCGATGGCGATCCCGAACACCACGTTCTACGAGTCCCTGATCACGTCCAACGTGGTCCGTAAGAAACCCGAGATCGACAGCGAGGGCTTCGTGCACGCGCCGACCGATCCCGGAATCGCCCTCCCGGCCGGCCTGGACTATCCCCGAGTCCTCCAGCCCTACGTCGACACGGGTAGCTGACCTGCCGGTCCGCACGAGAACCGATCCGCACAACCGAACAGCCACGGCAATTCCCTACAGAGAGGTTCGACCATGCGTATCACCCGATTCCCGCGGGGGCAACGTGCCCTTGGGATCTCCGTCGCCGTGCTGACACTCGCGATGGTCGCGACCGGCTGCGCGCGCAAGAGCAACGCCCAGGGCAGCAGCACGAGCGGCAACGGCCTGGCCCCCGCGAGCGTCAAGATCGCTTACGTGCCTGGCGGACCGCATCCCTACTTCCAGCCCTGGAAGACCGCGATGAACCAGGCCAAGCAGGATTTCAGCCTGGGTGGCGTGACGTTCAACGAGACCTCCGGCTGGGACCAGACCAAGCAGAACAACGTGCTGCAATCCCTTGCCGCGCAGGGGTATAACGCCTTCGGCGTTTTCGGAGTCTCGCCGGACAACATCAACTCGACGTTCCAGCAACTCGAGGGAAAGCACCTGACCGTTGCCTCGCTCGGCTCGTGCCCGGCGGGTAACACCGACGCGGCGTCGTTCTGCCTGGCCACCGACGTACAGACCGCCGCCTACCGCGCCGCGGTCGCAGCCATCCAGGCGATGGGTGGTTCGGGCAACCTCGTCCACCTGACGGGCAACAAGACCGACTCGAACACCCAGCGCCGGATTGCCGGCGTGCAGAAGGCGGTCGATGAAACCGGCGGCAAGGTCAAGCTGATCCAGACCATCACCGACATCGACACCGACCTGCAAACAGCGCAGAAGGCAGTGGCCGATTTGCTCGGTGCCAAGGGCAAGCAGATCAACGGGATCGTCAACACCGCCTACAACCCAGCGGTGGCCTCGGCGTCGGCGGTCAAGCAGTCCGGCCTGCCGATCAAGGTGATCGCGATCGATGACGATCCGACCATCCTGTCCGGGATCAAGGACGGCTCGGTCGCCGCAACGGTCGTTCAGAACCCGGTCGGCCAGGCCTACGTCGGTGGGTACGCGCTGATGAAGCTCGCCGGCGGCTGCACGATGAAGACCCCCGGCCAGACCATCGACTCCGGGTCCTTCGTGGTGACCAAGAGCGACGTGGCCACCTACGACACGAAGCGGCAGGACGAGACGAAGCAGCTGAAGACCGACTTCGACAGCAAGTACCTGTCCTGCAAGTAGATTCTTCGATGCCTCGGGCCTTCGGGCTCGAGGCGGTCAGGAGCAGCCGTGCCCGCCATCGTCAGTGCTGAGGCGTATCTCATCGATCTGCCGGTCGAGGCAATTCGCACCGATGCTGTCCAGTCCTTCCTCAAGCAGGAGACGGTGTTCGTCGAGATCCGCACGGAGGATGGCCTGCTCGGACGCGGTTACAGCTACACGATCGGCACCGGCGGCACCGCGGTGCTGGCGATGCTTCGGGACTACCTGTTGCCCCGCCTGATTGGAACGGACGCAGCTCGCATCGAGGCTATCTGGCTGGATCTGTACAGCTCGACGCGAGCCACCTCGGTCGGTGCGATCACGTCGCTGGCGCTGGCAGCAGTGGACATCGCCCTGTGGGACTGGCGTTGCAAGCGGGCCGAGCAGCCGCTGTGGATCGTCGCAGGCGGTACCCGGGACCGCGTGCCGCTCTATGACACCGAGGTCGGCTGGCTGCACCTGAGCACCGATCAGCTCATCGAGGGCGCCAAGGCAGCACTGGCCGCCGGCCGCGGGGGTGTGAAGATCAAGATCGGCAAGCCCGATCCGGCCGAGGACGTCGAGCGGCTGGCTGCGGTCCGCTCGGCCCTCGGTCCCAGCATCGATCTGATGGTCGACGCCAATCAGGCCTTCACCTCCGCCGAGGCGATCCGGCGAGCCCGCCTGCTGGAGCCGCTGGACCTGTACTGGCTGGAGGAACCGCTTCCAGCCGACGACATCGCAGGGCACGTTCGCCTGGCGCGCTCGACGAGCATCCCCATCGCCGTGGGGGAATCGATGTACTCCATCGGGCAGTTCGCCGAGTACCTCAAGCGGGACGCGGCGGGGATCGTCCAGGTCGATGTCGCCCGGATCGGTGGCATCACACCCTGGCTGAAGGTCGCTCATCTGGCCGAGGCGCACAACATCCCGGTGTGCCCGCACTTCCTGATGGAGCTGCATGTCAGTCTCTGCGCCGCGGTACCGAACAGTCGCTACGTGGAGTACATCCCACAGCTGTCCGCGGTGACCAATACCGCCCTGACCGTCGAGGACGGCCACGCGCTCGCGCCGACGGTGCCGGGCCTGGGTATCGACTGGGACCTGGACGCTATCGGGGACTTGAGGGTGGGCTGATCGATGAACGTCCCGATGCAGCAGTCGGATGCGACGGTGCCCACCGATGAGCTGGCCACGGAGTCAGCCCAGCGGCCACCGAGAGGCCTGCCGTTCTGGGCGAATCCCCGCTTGGGGTTGCTCGCCGTCATCGTTGTGCTGGTCCTCGTCTTCTCCTCGCTGCGGTCGTCCTTTCTCAACACCGACCTGACCCTGGTGCCCATGCAGCAGGACCTCAGCGTCTTCCTGGTCGTCGGGCTCGCCCAGCTTGCTGTCCTGTCGCTCGGCCATATGAACCTCGCGGTGCCGAGGATGGCGGCGATCTCGGCGTTCGCGATGGGCTGGTGCTACCAGCATCTGTCGGTGCCGCTGTGGCTAGGGCTGGTTGCCGGCCTGATCGTCGGTGCCGCGGTAGGCGCTCTGGCGGGCTGGATCATCAGTGCTACCGGGGTGAACTCGTTCGTGGTGACGCTCGCCCTGGACTTCGCCCTGGTCGGCCTGGTCTCGCTGCTGTACAGCCATATCGGTGACGGCGTGGCCTTCGCCGCCCACCCAGCCGGCATGAACACCTTGCGCAACGACACGTTCAGCGACTACTGCGCAGGCAATGTCTGCGGGCCGCCCGTGCCGCTGATCGTGCCGATCGCCCTGCTGGCCGCCGTCCTGGTCGCCCTGTTGTTCCGGCTCTCGCGGGTCGGACGCGAGATCCTGATGACCGGATCGAATGCGCGCGCGGCCCGGCTGTCCGGAATCCCCGTCTCACGCCGGGTCGTCCAGGCCCATGCGCTGTCGGGCACGCTTGCCGCCCTGGCCGGATTCCTGCTCGCCATCAACAGCGGCGCCTTCTCGGCCGACATCGGCAACTCCTTCCTGCTGCCCTCATTCCTCGGCCCGGTGCTCGGCGGCACGTTGCTGTCCGGCGGTGCGGTGAGCGTGCTCGGCACGATCTTCGGTGCGGCGTTGACCGAAGTCATCCGGACGGGACTGAACCTGCTCAACTTCTCGGTACAAGACCTCAACATCTATATCGGCCTGGTCCTGCTCGTCGCACTCTCACTTGATCGGGTCCGCCACGTACTCGCCGAGCGACGGGGGAGCAGAGCATGACTTCAACGATCGACCCGACCAGCTCAGATGCCCGGAGGATCGGCAGCGGAAATGCGTTGCGGCTGCGGGAGTTCGTCCGCAGCACCGACTTCACGCTGATCGTTCTCGCCGCGGCGGGCTTCGTCGTGCTGGCCAGCACCACCGGTGGAAACCTGTTCACCGGGCAGACGCTCAAAGCGGTCTTTCAATACCTGGCCGTGCCGATCCTGGTCGGGCTGGCGCAGATGGCGGTGCTCGCGGTCGGGCAGATGAATCTCAGCGTCGGCGTGGTCACCGGGTTCACCGCGATGGTGGCGGCCTGGCTGATGGTCCGGGTCGGCCTGCCCGCGCCGGTCGCGGTGCTCGCCGCGGTCCTGCTCGGCGGTGCCATCGGCCTGGCCAATGGCCTGCTGGTCGTGCTCACCCGGATCAACGGCTTCATCGTGACACTCGCAACGATGACCGTGATCGACGGGCTTCGCTATGGCGTCAACGGCACCGGCACCTTTCAGAACTACTCCTCCGGCCTGGTCAAGTTGGGGCAGGGCTCGCTGGTCGACGTCCCGAACGTCTTCATCCTCGCCGTCCTGGTCGCCCTCGCGGTGGCGGTGTTCTTCCGCCGCGCCGTACTCGGTCGGCAACTGCTCGCCTCAGGGGGAAACCCTTTGGCAGCAAGGCTGTCCGGAATCTCCAACGACCGGGCAATCGTCATGGCGCACGTGCTGTCGGGTCTGTTGGCCGGTGTGGCGGGCATCGTCGACGTCGCCCTGTCCGGCTCGGTGAACGCCTCGATCGGAGACGACCTGCTGCTGCCGAGCTTCGCCGCGCCCATCATCGGCGGTGTCGCGCTGACCGGTGGCGTCGTGGCGGTCCTGGGAACCTGCCTGGCCGCGTTCATCGTCCGGCTCATCGACGTCGCCCAGGCGCAGTACTCGATCGACAAGAGCTGGGTCGACCTCATCGTCGGTGCCGTAGTGCTCGGGGCAGTGCTCGTCACCCAGGTCCGCATCGGCAAGAAGGGAGCGCGCACATGACGTTCATCGCCGAGCAGATCGTCAAGGTATTCCCGGGAGTCCGGGCGCTCGACCGGGCAACGCTGCGCCTGGAACCGGGCACCATCCATGCGTTGCTGGGCGAGAACGGCGCGGGCAAGAGCACGCTCATCAAGGTTGTGACCGGCGTGTACCAACCGGACGGCGGCCGCCTTCTCAGCACGGCCGAGGACGGCAGCCTCACCGAGCTCAGCTTCGGCGGACCGCTCGACGCGCAACGGGCGGGCATCGGTGTGGTGCATCAGGAGCGCAATCTGGTGCCGGCGTTCTCGGTGGCGGAGAACATCGCGCTGCAGGCTGTGCCGAAGCGGCGCGGCTTCGTCGACCAGGAGGCCATGCGCGGGCTCGCCCGGCGCTGCCTGGACCGGCTCGATGTCCACCTCGATGTCGACCGGCCGGTCAGCTCGCTGTCGGTGGCACAGATGCAGCTCGTCGAGATCGCCAAGGCGCTCGCGGTGGACAGCAAGGTGCTGCTGCTTGACGAACCGACCGCGTCGCTGACCGGCGACGAGGCCGAGGCCCTTTACACGGTGGTGGGCGCACTGCGCGACCAAGGCCATTCCGTGGTCCTGGTGACCCACAAACTCGAGGAGGTCTTCGCGGTTGCCGACACCATGACGGTGCTCCGCGACGGCCGGAGCGTGGCAGAGGCACAACCCCTGGCCGAGCACACCCGCGACGATGTCGTCACCCTCATGGTGGGTCGCGCGCACGCCGATCTTCAGCTCGATTCCCGCAGCGTCGACACCACGACCGCGCCGGCGCTCGAACTCGAGAATGTCTCTACCGCGCAGGGGCATCACAACATCAGCCTGCACGTCAGGCGAGGCGAGATCCTCGGCCTGTACGGGCTCGTCGGCGCGGGCCGAAGCGAGCTTGCCCGGGCCGTTCTGGGCCTCGACGCGATCACCGGCGGGACCGTGCGGATAAGCGGTGAGCCGGTCCGGATCAGCAGCGTCGGCCAGGCCTTGCAGCGTCACCGGCTGGGCTACGTCACCGAGAACCGCAAGGAGGAAGGCGTCTTCCTCGACCAGACGATTGCCCGCAACGTGTCGGTGACGGTATGGCGCCGTCTTGCACGGCTGGGGCTGGTACGCGGCAACGACGAGCGAGCCCTGGTAGAGCAATACCGCGAGCAACTCGGCATGCGGATCTCGGGCCCGACGCAGCTTGCCGGGCAGCTCTCCGGTGGCAACCAGCAGAAAGTCAGCCTGGCCAAATGGCTCGCCGCGGACTGCGACATCCTGGTTATCGACGAACCGACGGTCGGGATCGACGTGCGGACCAAGGCCGCGTTCCACGAGCTGATCGTCGGCCTGGCCGACGCCGGGATCGCGATCCTGCTGATCTCCTCAGACCTGCCCGAGATGATCACGCTGGCCGACCGGATCGCCGTCATGAGCGAGTATCGAATCGTCGGTGAGCTGGACAACGACCACCGATATGAACGGACCAGCCACGCAGTCATCCGCATGATCCACGCGGAAATCGCATCCTGATCGATCGCCCTTCCCGAAAGGTGCCGCCGATGTTCCACCGCCCGCAGCTCAGATCCGTCACCGCCGTCCTCGGCGTCCTCGCCCTGGTCGCATCACTTCTCGCTCTGATCGGATCGGCCACCGCATCGGCCGCCGGCGTCACCGCCATCTACAGCGCCCCGGACGGCAGCGGCACGGCCTGTTCGCTGCGGCTGCCGTGCGCCTTGGGCACCGCCAAGTCGGTTGCCGCCAAGGCGATCCAGCACAGTCCCGGTGACGTGCACGTCGAACTGGCCGGGGGCACCTCCCGGCTCAGCGCGCCACTCAACTTCGGGCCCCAGGACTCGGGAAGCAACGGCCATCGGATCGTCTGGGAGGCGGCCGGGCAGTCCAAGCCGGTGCTCCGCGGCGGCGTGCCCATCACCGGCTGGAAGCCCTCGCCCGGCAACCCGCAGCTGTGGGTCGCGCCGGCCCCGGCCGGCCTGGACACCCGTCAGCTCTACGCCGATGGCACCCGCATCCCGCGGACGTCCGGCCAGAGCCCGGTGGCGCTCACCCAGACCGCTGACGGCTTCCTCGCCGCCGATGACACCCTTGCCTCTTGGCGCAATGCCTCCGACCTCGAGTTCGTCTTCGATGGCGGGCACGGCGCCTGGACCCAACCACGCTGCGACGTGGCGAGCATCTCGGGCCGCGACATCACGATGCGCCAACCATGCTGGTCGAACATGAAACTGCCCGATACGCCCAAGGCACCCGACGGTGACAACCCGTCCGGCGGCTTCCCAGGTCTGGACGGCTCGGCCACCCCGTCACGGATCGAGAATGCCTTCGAATTGCTCAGCCCCGGAACCTGGTATCTGGACCGGACGAGCCACCAGGTCTACTACGACGCGCGCCAGGGCCAAGATGTCTCGGCGATGCAGTTCGTCGCCCCGGTCCTGCAACAGCTCGTCACCACATCGAGCACCGCGGACAACCCGCTGCACGACGTCAGCTTCAGCGGAATCACCTTTGCCTACACCACCTGGCTGCAGCCCAGTAGCAATGACGGTTTCCCGGACATGCAGGCGACGATGTACCTGCAGGGCAACAATGCTTCCAACAGCCAGGGCCTGTGCAACTACGTGGTGCCCGCCGGTAGCTGCCCCTTCGCCGCGTGGAGCCGGCCGCCAGCCGCGGTCGACCTCGTCGGCACCCGCGACGTCACGCTCAGCGGCAACACCTTCGAACACCTCGGCGCGGCAGGGCTCGGGGCCTATCACGGTGCGCGCAACGACGTGTTCTCCGGCAACGAGATCCACGACGTCTCGGGCAACGGAATCGAGTTCGGCACCACCGACGATCCCCAGCCGACCGCCTTCGCAACCGATATCTCCCGCCGCGCGCCCGCAACCCAGTCCTCGACGCAGGACGGCGGCAGCGCGATGCGGGCGGTGGACGGGGACAGCAACTCCGCCAGCCAGACCAGGCAGCAGGACTATCCGTGGTGGCAGGTCGACCTCGGCAGCGTCCGGCCGCTGTGGCAGGCCAATCTGACCAGCGGGCAATCACTCGGTAACTACTGGGTGTTCGCGTCCTCGACACCGTTCGATACCAGCCTGACACCGCAGCAGCAGGCCGCCCGGCCGGGCGTCTGGTCGAGTTACCAGAGCGCGGGTTCGACGACCAGCGCCAACGTTCCCGCTGACACATCGGGCCGCTACGTGATGATCCAGCTCGCCGGTCATCGATCCCTGTCCCTGTCTGAAGTATCCATCCGGTCGGGCGCTGAGATCGCGGTCGGCAACACCATCAGCAACAACTACGTCCACGATGTCGGCGCGGAATACACCGGCGCGGTCGGCATCTGGGGCGGCTACTCGCGCCAGACGACCATTAGCCACAACGAGGTCGGCGACCTGCCCTACAGCGGCATCAGCTTCGGCTGGGCGGGCTGGCACACCAACGCCACGACCCCGTCCACGAACCCGAACGTGATGGCGGACAACGTCATCTCCGACAACGTGATCTACAACGTGATGGACGTTCGCTCCGACGGCGGCCCGATCTACACCAACGGCCCGCAGGGGCAGAACCTGCAGCACGGGCTGACGATCAGCCACAACGTCACCTTCGGCAACGGGCACACCAGCTTCGCCAACTACAACGACGAGGGCGGCGCGTACATCGTCATGGACGGCAATGTGCAATACGCCGACGGCGGTTACTTCAACGGCGGCTGCTCGACCACCGGCCACATCATCGTCAAGAACAACTACCGCGTCGGGCCGCTGAACTATTACATCTGCGACAACGTCGGCACCGACTTCGTCGACGGCGGCGGCAACACGCTGCTGCCGGCCAACCCCGCGCCCGACGAGATCCCCACCAGCGCGCTCACCGGCGCGGGCCTTCAAGGCGCGGCGATCGCCCTCACCACCGCCAGGGCACCCGAGGTCGCCGTGGTGAGCCCGATCCACAACCACCAGGTGCTGATCTCAGGACGCGGCTTCACGCCCACGTCGCAGGTGAAGATCGACTCCGCCGCCGCTGACAGGGTGGACTACGTCGGGCCGAACCAGCTCATCGCCACGCTGCCCGCCGCGGCGTACCAGGGCAACGTCTCCGTCGCGACCGCCGCCGGAACGAGCCCGGTCACCAGCGCGAACTACACCTACGATCCGAGCCTGGACGTCGCGCTCGGCAAGCCCGCTACGCAGTCCACGACGGCGTTCGACAGCCCGGCGTCGCACGCTGTCGACGGCAACACCAGCGGCTCGTACGGCTCGGGCTCCCTATCGCACACCGACTACAACACCAATGCCTGGTGGCAGGTCGATCTGGGCAGCTCGCAGCAGCTCGCGGGTATCAACCTATGGAACCGGACGGACTGCTGTGCCGATCGGGCAACCGACTACTGGGTGTTCGTGTCGGACACGCCGTTCGACCACTCGCTCACCCCGGCTCAGCAGGCCGCGCAGCCCGGCGTCTGGTCGAACCACCAGCCCGGCACGATGGGGCGCCCGACGCAGCTTCCGGCAGCAACCACCGGCCGCTACGTGATGGTTCAGCTGGCTGGCACGAACTATCTCGCGCTGGCCGAGGTGCAGGTGTTTCGCAACCCCTGAGCGCGTCCTTCCTCCCCGCTTTGGGCGTCCCGAAATACCCCGAATCTGGGTCTCAGAGGGTACTTCCAGACGCCCAAAGCGGGTTAACGGGTGACTTCGGCTTGCTCAGGGCAGGATGGTTGTCATGAGATTGCCGTTGCGCCCTCAGTACGCATCCCGCTACGTAGATCTTGCTCGGCTGCTGATCCGGTACGGCCGCTCCGATCTGGTCAACGACATCGGGTTGGACGCCACCGGACTGGACGCAACCGGACTGGACGCAACCGGGTTGGACGCCACCGGGGAATCGGGCGCCGTCGACAGCTCGACCCTGGCGAACGCCGAGCAGTTGACGGCCGATCTGGAACGGATGGGGCCGACCTACATCAAGTTCGGCCAGTTGCTGTCGACCCGGGTGGACCTGCTGCCTAAGGCGTACACCGATGCGCTGGCCCGATTGCAGGACGAGGTCGAACCGTTTCCGTTCGCCGAGGTCGAGCAGACCGTGAGCCGGGAGCTGGGTGTTTCGCTGCGCCACGGGTTCCGGTCCTTCGACGAGGTTCCGCTTGCGGCCGCCTCGCTTGCCCAGGTGCACCGGGCCGAACTTCCCAGCGGCAGGCAGGTCGTGGTGAAGGTGCAACGGCCCGGGGTGCGCGAGATCGTGCGCGACGACCTGGCCGCACTCAGCGATCTGGCTGAGTTCGCCGACGCCCACACCGAGGTCGGGCGCCGTTTCGGGCTGGCCGAACTGCTGGAAGAATTCCGGCGATCCATGGTCGGGGAGCTGGACTACCACCGTGAGGCGTCGAACCTGCAACGCGTCGGTGAGCTGCTGGCAGAGCAGCCGCACCTGATCGTCCCGTCGCCGGTTGCCGATTACTCCAGCAGCGCCGTGCTGACGATGGACTTCATACCGGGCCGCAAGGTCACCGAGCTTGGACCGCTCGGCCGCCTGGAGGTGGACGGTCAGGCGTTGGTCTCGGAGCTGTTTCGCGGCTACCTGAAGATGATTCTGGCCGATGGGTTCTTTCACGCCGATCCGCACCCGGGCAACCTGCTGCTCACGCCGGATCACCGCCTGGCGCTGATCGATCTGGGAATGGTTGCCACGGTCACACCGCAACTCCAGGACCGGATCGTGAAGCTGTTGCTGGCCATCAGTGACGGCAATGGTGAGGAAGCCGCCGCGATCCTGGCGGCCATGGGGCACCCGGGCCCGGGCTATGACGACCAGTCCTTCCGCGACGCGGCCGCCCGGCTGGTGAGCGACG
The DNA here is from genome assembly GCA_030840285.1 of Pseudonocardiales bacterium. Classification (GTDB taxonomy): domain Bacteria; phylum Actinomycetota; class Actinomycetes; order Mycobacteriales; family Jatrophihabitantaceae; genus Jatrophihabitans_A. Next base: position 348 of record JAVEES010000331.1, on the reverse strand, counting down.
GGGTCGGCACCGGCTCCGGGGTGCAGGCCGGCAGGGTGATGGTCGAACTGAGCCGGCTGTCGGGTGCGTCCGGGCTGCGTCCGCCGAGTGAGATGGCCATGGTCGGCAAGGCATTGCTCAACCTGGACCAGGTCACCAGCCACCTCGACCCCGGCTTCGATCCGTCCCAGGCTGTCAAGGACAACGTCACCGAGATCATGCGTTCGCGCATGCATGCCTCACCGGGCAGCCTGCTGAGCGCGGCGTTGGAGGCCAAGGACTTCACGGCCCGCCTGCCGGGACGGGTCAACAAGGTGCTGGACTCGCTGTCGGAGGGCAGCTTCTCGATCAAGGTCGATGCCGTGGACG
>JAVEES010000317.1 GCA_030840285.1 Pseudonocardiales bacterium | reverse complement strand
CATCGCTGCGGAGAAAACCTGCCACGGCGCGCGACCGGCCACCATTAACTGCTCGGCGAGGTCCGGATCCAGGCCGATCAGGCTAGACCATTCGCCGGTCACCAGCGCCCGCCAGACTGCGCTGTCGAATGGCACCGCCCGCTCGTCCAGATAGCCGGGTGCCTTGACAGAGCGCCGCGCCGACCCGTCGGCCATCACCACGACCGCGGTCCGCTCCGACAGTTCCGCGATGCCTTCGCCGACCAGCTCGCATTGTGACGGCGGCAGATCGGTGCCGACCGTCACCTCCTCGACCCGAATCCCACAGCCCGCCTGGCTGAGCAAGGCGCGGCCAACCTCGAGGCTCAGGCAGTGCTCGCCCTCGTCGGGCCGGATTCCTCCGATAAGCACGATGGATTCCGGCTCACTGGTCAGGACGGCACTGATCGCCGCCAGGCAGGCCGCCCGCAGTTCTTCGACCTCGGCGACCAGGCCACCCGTCGTGCCCGGCAACAGTAAAGGCGGGTTCGGCAACGATGCGGCCGCGATGATCCCCCGCCGCTGCTCGCTCACGCCAGTCCCCGAATGGCGCGCCTGGGCGGGGTATTTCCCCGGACCGCGCCCACCATGTCGAGCACCTGCCGGGTCTCGGCGACATTGTGCGCGCGGAACGCCCGGGCACCCTGCCAGGCGCAGACGGCGGTGACCGACAAGGTTCCGAACAGCCGCTGATCCAACGGCACATCGAGCGCCTCACCGATGAAGTCCTTGTTGGACAAGGACACCAACACCGGCCAGCCGGAATCGATCATCTCGCCCAGCCGTCGGGTGACCTCGAGCGAGTGCCAGGTGTTCTTGCCGAAGTCATGCCCCGGGTCGATCAGCACCTTGGAACGGTCCACGCCAAGAGAAACGGCGCGCTCGGCAAGGCCCACCGTACGGCTCAGCACATCAGCCATCACGTCGTCGTAGCGCACCCGATGCGGGCGGGTCCGCGGCGTCGCTCCCCCGGCATGCGTGCAGACGAGCGCGGCGTCGAACTCCGCGGCGATTTCGGCAAGTTTCGGATCGTGCCCGCCCCAGGCGTCGTTGAGAACATCGGCGCCGGCCTGGCAGACCGCACGCCCGACCTCGTGCCGCCAGGTGTCGACGGAGATGATCAGGTCCGGGTACAGCGCCCTTACGGCCGCCACGAAATCCACCGTCCGCCGGATCTCCTCGGCTGCATCGACCTCCTCGCCCGGAGCCGCTTTCACGCCACCGATGTCGACGATCTCGGCCCCGTCGGCGACCACGGAGGCAACCCGTTCAAGCGCCTGCTCGAATCCGAAGGTCGCCCCGCGGTCATAGAACGAATCGGGGGTGCGGTTGACGATAGCCATGATCAACAGCGCGCCGTCATCGAAGCTGTGCTGGCCCAGCCGGAGCATCAGGCGATCACCGCGGCACCGTAGCTATCAAGGCTGATCGCAGGCGGCCGCTCAGCGATCGGGACGTCCCGCGCCCGCCAATTGCCCTCGACGTTGCGGTCGTACTGGTAGAGCTCGCGCCAGGCGTTGCTCAGCCCGATCGCGGCCGGCGGCCTAGTTCGGTCCAGACGCCTCGTCGCGGTCGAGAGAATCTCAGTGGCCATCACGCCGAGGTCGTGGACGTTCTGATGGCTGTGCCCGCGCTGGCCCAGGTCGACCTGCGCCACCGCGGCAAGTCCGTGGCGCCAGACCGTGTCGGTGAGGGTCGCGAACTCCACGCCGTAGCCGACCGGAAACGGCAACGTCTCGGCAAGGCTGCGCCGGATCGCCCACTCCCCCGCCAGCGGCTGAACGACACCGGCCAGCGCCGGCCAGTACAAGTTGATCAGTGGCCGAGCGACCAGCTCGGTCACCCGGCCACCTTGGGGTGCAGCCGAGCCGTCACCGTCGGCATCGAACAAGCGGTCGTAGAAGCCTTTGACGAGCAGGATCTTCTCGTTCGACAGCATCGGGCCGAGCAGGCCGGTCACGAAATGCGAGCCCCACTCGGTGAGGTCGGCGTCGATGAAGGCGATCACATCACCCCTGGTCACGAACAACGAGCGCCAGAGAGCTTCACCCTTTCCGGGCAAGGACTTCAGGCCCGTGTCGATCTCAGAACTGGCGAACACCGATGCCCCGGCCTCGGCCGCGATGCTGGCCGTCTCGTCAGAGGAATCCGAGTCGATCACCACGAGTTCGTCGACCAGACCGGTCATCACCAGCGCGTCACGGATGCGCGAAACCACGGTGCCGACGGTGCGGGCCTCATTGCGCGCGGGGATGACCACGCTCACCGAAACACCCGAACGCTTCTTGGCCGCAATCAGCTCATCGAGTTCGTAGGCGATCGCCGAGTGCGTATGGGTCTCGAACCAGCGGCGGGCGGCGAGCTCCATCAGCGGGTGCCCCTCATCCGAACCGGCTGCCGGTGGAGGGTGCAGCGGCGGTACGAGCTTCCAATCTGGTGGCGATTCGCTTGGCTGCCGCACCGGGATCGGCCGCCTCAGTAATCGCCCGAACCACCACGACCCGGGTGGCGCCCGCGTCCAGCACCTGCTCGAGCGTGGACTCGTCCACGCCGCCTATCCCGAACCACGGCAGACTCCCGCCGGCCGCCGCGACTGTCCGCATGGGCTCAAGACCGGTATGCGGACGACCCGGTTTGGTGGGGGTTGCCCAGATCGGGCCCACGCAGAAGTAATCGACGTCAGGATCAGCGGCGGCGCGGAGTGCCTCGTCGGTGCTGTGGCTGGACAGCCCGATCGCGATCTGGTCTCCGACGATCCGGCGGGCCTGCGCCGGGGTCAGATCTCGCTGACCGACGTGCAGCACGTCAGCCCCGGCGGTGAGTGCCAGATCGGCGCGGTCGTTCACCGCCAGCAGCGAGCCGTGGCGACGGCACGCGTCGGCGAAGACCGCGAGCAGGTCGAGCTCGTCGGCCGCTTCGAGGTTCTTCTCACGTAGCTGGATGACGTCGACGCCGGCCGACAGCACGGCATCCAGAAAGTCGGCTAGGTCGCCCCGGTCCCGCCTGGAATCGGTGCACAGGTAGAGCCGAGCGTCACTCAGCGCTGGTGATCTCACCCGTTCATACAACCATCCCGGCTTATGGGCCGCCGCGGCGTTCACGTGGCCGTAACCGCTGGGCCGCACAGGCCGTCGACTAACCTCTGCCAGGTGGCTCGCGATGCTCTGGTTGTCGGTGGTGGCGTCATCGGCTTGGCCGCGGCGTACCGGCTGGCGGCGACCGGCGCGTCCACCTGTCTGATCGATGCCAGTGGTACTCGCGGGGCTAGCTGGGCGGCGGCCGGAATGCTGGCGCCGATCAGCGAAGCCATCTTCGGCGAGCAGGACCTGACCCGGCTCAACCTCGCGGCGGTTGCCGCCTTTCGTGACTTCGCCGCCGAACTCCTGGAACTCACCTCGATGCCGGTGGGCCTGCGAACCGAGGGGACCCTCGCCGTCGCCTTCGACGCCGACGACAAGGCCGCGTTGGGTCGATTGACCGATTTTCGCGCCTCACTCGGGTTACAGACCGAGTCTCTGACCGGACGGCAGTCCCGCGAGCTGGAGCCCTACCTGGCGACCGGGGTACGCGCCGGAGTGCTCGCTACCGACGATCTGTCCGTGGACAACAGGCAGTACGCCGGCGTCCTGCGGCAGGCCTGCGAGCTGGCCGGTGTGGAATTCGTGACCGGTCAGGTGACCGGGCTGATCGAGACGTCCGGCCGAATCTGCGGCGTCACTACCGAGGACGGCAGGCAGTTCGCGGCGTCCACGGTGGTGCTAGCGGCTGGGGCGCTGACGGCTCGGCTGGTGGATCTTCCGATCGAGCCGGTCAAGGGGCAGATCCTTCGGCTCGCGATCCCGGACCGGCTGCGGTCGGCCGGGCCGGTATTGCGGCACACGGTGCGGGGCATCGTGCGTGGCACCGAGGTATATCTGGTCCCCCGATCCAACGGTGAAGTCGTGGTGGGTGCCACGTCAGAACAGCAGGGCTTCGACGTCACGGTCACGGCTGGTGGGGTCTACGAGCTGCTTCGCAATGCCTACGAGTTACTGCCGATCTCCTCTGAGTTCAGCTTCGTCGAAGCTCGAGCTGGATCGCGGCCGGGCACGCCGGACAACGGGCCGCTGGTGGGCGAGCTCAGGCCTGGTCTGATCATCGCCGCGGGTCACTACCGCAACGGCATCCTGCTGTCGCCGCTCACCGCCACCGCGGTGGTCCGCCTCGTCGCCGGACAGCCCCTTGCGGAAGAATGGAAGGCGTTCCATCCACAGCGCTTCGCCCGGTGATCGCACTGCGTTCCCGGGTGACACCGATCAACTTCAGGGACGAACGTGCACCTCATCGTGAACGGTCAGCAGCGGCAGGTCGAGGACGACATCAGCCTGACCGAGCTCGTCAATCAGGTCAGCGACCGTGACACCGGCATCGCGGTGGCCGTGAACAACGAGGTCGTGCCGCGCAGCGGTTGGCCCGCCATGCCTCTGGATGACGGTGATCGCATCGACGTCGTGACCGCTGTGCAGGGTGGCTGAGCCGATGTCAGAGTCGACGCCTGCCGACACCCCGCTTCAGATCGCCGGGGAGGCCTTCGGCTCGCGGCTCATCGTCGGGACCGGAGGGGCACCGAGCCTGGACGGTCTGGGGCGCATCCTGATCGAGTCCGGGACCGAACTCACGACCGTGGCGATGCGGCGGGTGGACACCGGCTCGTCCGGATCGGTGTTGGACGTGCTGCGCGACGCCGGGGTGCGCGTGCTGCCCAACACCGCGGGCTGCCGGACCGCTGCCGAGGCGGTGCTCACCGCGAAGCTGGCACGCGAGGCGCTGCAGACCAACTGGGTCAAGGTTGAGGTGGTCGCCGACGAGCGCACCCTGCTGCCGGACGGGCTGGAACTGCTCGACGCGTGCGAGCGGCTCGTCGACGACGGTTTCGTCGTGCTGCCCTACACCAACGACGATCCGGTGCTGGCTCGCCGCCTGGAGCAGCTCGGTTGCGCCGCGGTCATGCCGGGTGGCTCGCCGATCGGCTCAGGCCTGGGGATCCGCAATCCGCACAACATCGCGCTGATCGTCGAACAGGCCGGAGTCCCGGTGATCTTGGACGCCGGGATAGGCACGGCGAGCGATGCGGTACAGGCGATGGAGCTGGGCTGCGATGCGGTGCTGGTGGCTTCGGCGGTTACCCGGGCGGCCCAGCCGCTGCAGATGGCTCGCGCGATGCGCCTGGCGGTTCAAGCCGGTCGCGACGCCCACCAGGCCGGCCGGATCAGTCGGCGGTGGTGGGCGCAGGCGTCCTCTCCGTACGAGGGCATGCTCGACGGGATGATCTGACGGGTTCCTTCGAGCTTGGTATGCCGTCGTTGCGCGATGACGCCACGACGGCATACCAACGCCGGGGC
>JAVEES010000313.1 GCA_030840285.1 Pseudonocardiales bacterium | reverse complement strand
GACAACAAGCGTTACTCCGCCTTCCTGATCCGCGGTCAGATCGGGCTCGGTTACACCCTCGTCGTCGGGCTGGCTGTGGTCGGCGCCGCGGCGGAACCCATCGTGCAGCTCTGCCTGGGATCGCAGTGGAGCGCGGTGACACCGATCCTGCGGATCCTGGCATTCGCGGGCGCCACCACCACACTTTCCTACGCCGGATATTGGGTATTCCTGTCCCGCGGGCTGACGCGGGAGCTGCTGCGCTACACCGTCCTGGTCTTCGTGCTGCGGGTCGTCTGCGTTCTGGTGGGGAGCGTGCACGGCCTCATCGGGGTTGCCGTCGGCTATGCCGTCGCTCCGACGATCGCCGCGCCGCTGTCGCTGTGGTGGCTGTCGCGCAAGACCTTCATCCCGTTGCGTGAACTGCTACTGGGCTACCTCAGGGTGCTGGCCGTCGCGGTGCTCGCCGCCGGCACGGCCTACGCATCGCTGCGGGCGCTGCCCGAACTCAACTCGCTCCTTGCGGTCTTGCTCGCCGCGCTCGTCGTCCCGGCGGTGTACCTGGTCACCGCGGCACTCATCCCGTCCATTCGCAGTGATCTCACCCTCTTGTTCGAGGTGGGCGCCATGATCCTTCGCAAGAACGGTGCCAGCGCGAGCGGAGCCGGTGCCACAGCGGCCGCTGGCGAGACCCTGGATCGTGGCACCGGCGTCGTGGTCCGAGCCCGGCAATCCGTACTGCTGAACCGGCTCGGCCGTCCGTGGGTCATCGGCGTGCTCGCCACACTGGTTTCCCTCGCGGGTTCCTGGATTCCCTCGGTGTGGTCGGATGAAGCCGCCACGATGGCAGCCGCCACCCGAACCTGGGGACAGCTGTGGACGCTCGTCCAGCACGTCGACATCGTGCACGCGCTCTACTACGGGCTCATGCACCTGTGGTTCGACGTGGTCGGGGCTTCGGCCCTCACGCTCCGGCTCCCCAGCGCGATGGCGGTCGGCCTCGGCGCCGCGGGCGTCGTCGTTCTCGGTAGACGGCTGCACAGTGCCTGGCTAGGCGCGATTGCCGGGGTGCTGTTCGCGTTCCTGCCGCGAGTGACCTGGATGGGTATCGAGGGACGCTCGTCGGCAATGTCCACCGCCGCCGCGGTGTGGCTGACGATCCTGTTCCTGCGCGCGCTGGACAGCGGTGACAGCGGTGATCGAGCCGACAGTGTTGATCGAGCCGACAGTGCCGACAGTGTTGATCAAGCGGACAGTGGCGACAGTGTTGATCGAGCCGACAGCGCCGACAGTGATGATGGAGCCGATTCGGCGCGGCCGGCTGACGGCAGCCGAGCGCGCTCCCGGTGGTTGGCCTGGTGGGCCGGCTATGGGATCGCCGCGGCGCTGGGCATCACCTTGTCGATCTACCTCGCCTTGCTGGTGATAGCGCACGGCATCACGATTCTTCTGCGCTGCGGCGCGTCCCGCCGGTTGGCTGCCTGGGCGGTCGCCGGGGCCGGCGGACTGCTGCTGGCAAGTCCGGTGATCCTCACGGCCAAGAGCCAGAGCGGCCAGGTGGGCTGGATCCGGCAGACCGGCTTGAAGTCGGTCAAGTCTGTGGTGATCGACCAGTGGTTCGGAACGTACGGCGCCAAGTCCGCGCCCGTGGCACTGCTCGGCTGGTTCCTGATCGGCTTCGGGGTCTACGTCGCGCTTCGCCGCCGTCCGGTGCGGTCGTGGCCGCTGTCGCAGCAGCTGGCCATACCGTGGCTGCTCTTTCCGACCGCCGCGCTGTTCCTCTACTCGATGGTCGGCACGCCGCTCTATGCGGCGAAGTACCTCGCATTCTGCTCACCTGCGGTCGCCCTTCTGATCGCCGCCGGCATCGGCTCGCTGGCCACGAACCCGCTGCGCCTGGGCGCCAGCCGCGCGACACTGGGCGAACCCCGGACGAGGCCAGACGAAAGCCAGTCGACACCAGGCGATACCCGGACGAGGCGAGGCGCGCGCAGGCTGTCACAGGTGGCAGTTGTCGCCGTCATCGTGCTGGCCCTGCCGTCCTACGCCTATGCCAGAAGGGGCGACGCGAAGGATGGCTCGGACTGGAAGCTTGCCGCCGCACGGATCGCGGCCCACGACCGGCGCGGTGATGCGGTGCTGTTCGGAAATCTGTACAACAACCGAGGCGTGACGCGTGGCTCGGCCAGGTCAGTGGAGTACGCCTACCCCGCCGACTTCGTCGAGCTTCGCGATGTCGAGTCCGACGGTCAGCCGCCGCCCCGCGACGCCGAGTTCGGTTCGTCGGCCGCATTCTCACAGACGGCGCCGAAGCTCGGTGACGCAAGCCGGGTATGGGTCGTCTATGACCACTCCAAAGCGTTCGCCGATCCAGGCAACCCTGACAACGCGGCGCTGGCCAAGGCCGGCTTCACCCTGTCGAAGGCCTGGCGCGGAGCCAAGACCGACATCTTCTTGATGACAAGATAACGCCGTGGATAACACTGCGCGGGCAGTTCGCCATCCAGCTGCCGTCCATCCGGGCAGGGGATGGGAACTCGACGCTGCTCCGGAGGCCGCAACGAAGGCGCCCTCGCACCGGTTGTCCGCCGCCCAGGATTCGCTGGATCGCGGACGTACCCGCAGCGTGATGCAGTGGATTGCCGCCGGCTCGGTCCTGCTGATCGGACTGCACGTCACCGTGTACTACGGCGTGACGACGGCCGCGCTGCCGGTCGCCCTGCTGTTCCCGGTGTGGTCGAGCACGCTGTCGCGGTTCAAGCGCGCCCGGACGCTGATGCTCCTCACGGTCCTTGCACTGGCGGCCGGCGAACTGCTCGCACAGGTTTCGCAGGCCAGCCACCAGATCGACGGTCGCGAGGCCTTCGCCTCGATAACCCTGCTCGGCACCGGCATCGGTGCGGTCGGCGTCCTGCTGTGGGCCAGCACGATCTTCTCGGCGGATCGGCTGGCACTGCTGTTCGGGCTCGGCATGCTGCTGGGCGAGCTGGCGGCGCCGTCGAAGTGGGGTTCGAATCCGTGGAAATACGCCTTCGCCTTCCCGGTCGCGATCATCCTGTTGTCGCTGTTCCAGCGCAGGCGCTCGGGCTTGATGAGCCTGATCGTGCTCGCCGTCCTGGGCCTGGTGTCGACGGTCTTC
>JAVEES010000306.1 GCA_030840285.1 Pseudonocardiales bacterium | reverse complement strand
ATCGGGATGGCGATGGGACAGCTCGTCGGAGGCCCCGTATCCGACGCGCGAGGACGGCGACGTCCACTGCTGCTCGCCCTCGCGGTGCTCGCTGGGGCTTCGCTGGCGTGTGCGTTCGCCCCTTCGATCGGGTTCATGCTGATCGCGCGGGCGGTGCAGGGCCTCAGCGGTGGCTGGGCGATGGTGATCGCTCGGTCGATCGTCGTCGACCTTTCGGCCGGCGCCGGCCTGGTACGCAATCTCAACCTCGTTGCGGGCGTCAGCGGGATCGCACCGATCCTCGGACCGCTCATGGGCGGCGTCATCCTGCAAATCTGGCACTGGCGACTGTCGTTCTGGGTCGTCGCCGTCATGAGCGCCGTCATGATTCTCGCCGTCCTGGTCGGCGTCCCGGAGTCGCTGCCGTCGACCCGTCGCCACGGCGGAGGACTGCTTGCGCTGGCGCGACCAATTGGCACCGTCTTACGTCACCGCCGCTTCGTCGCCTTCCTGATCACCTTCGCAGTCTCGATGGGGGTGACCTTCGCCTATGTGGCGACTTCGGCATTCATTCTGGAGTCGATGAACGGTGTGCCACCGATCGTCTACTCGGTCGACTTCGCGTCCAACGCCATCGGGCTGACGCTCGCAACCCTGCTGTCGGCGCGGCTCGCGGGTCGAGTGCCGGCTCACCGGCTGATCACGGTCGGGCTGGCGGCAACGACCGCTGCAGGGCTCGCGCTGCTGATCGGCGCGCTTTGGCTGGGTACGCCGCTCTGGATCGCGGTCGCCAGCTTCTTCGTGCTGATGACCGCCCAGGGCTTCATCGGTCCGAACGCCGGCGCGTTGGCGTCGGCCGAGGTGCCCGATCATCCGGGAACCGGTTCCGCGTTGCTGGGCGCGTTGCAGTGGTCGATGGCGGGTGTCATCGCCCCATTGGCCGGATTAGGCGGTGACCGAACAGCGGTACCGATGGCCCTGATCATCGTCATCCTGGCCGCGATAGCGCTCGCGGCCGTCTTCGACGCCGGTCGGCGCCTGGTTTCCGTCAATGGCGGAGATGCGGCGAACCTGGTCTCCGCTTCCCGCGCACAGATGGCAGCGCCGCTGGCGGAACACGCGGAGATCCGGCAATGAGCCGGATCTTCGTCACCGGTTCCGCCGATGGTCTCGGACGCCTGGCTGCCGAAAGCCTGTCTGCGGCCGGGCACGAGCTGGTGGTGCACGCCCGAACCGAACAGCGCGCTGTCGCGCTTGCCTCGCTTGTCAATGCTGGGGCGAGCATCGTGATTGGCGACTTCACGCAGCGCGACGATGTCGAGCGCGTCGCGACCGAACTCAATGACACCACGCCGCTTGATGCGGTGATCCACAACGCCGGCGTTTGGAGCGGTCCGGCGGTCATGCCGGTGAACATCATCGCCCCGTACCTGCTGACCGCGCTACTGCGGGCACCACACCGACTGGTGTATTTGAGCAGTAGCTCCCATTACGGTGGACGTCCGTCCATGGCAGGCGTCGATTGGGGCGGCCGACGACCGGGCTCCTATGAAGACAGCAAGCTCTTCGTTACCACGCTGATGGCCGCCGTTGCCCGCTTACGCCCCGATGTGCTGAGCAACGCCGTTGACCCGGGCTGGGTGCCGACCAGGATGGGCGGACGCAGCGCGCCAGACGATATCGACCTCGGCCACCAAACGCAGGAGTGGCTCGCGTCGAGCAACGACCCGGACGCTCTAACCACCGGCGGCTACTGGTATCACGGGGGGCGCCGACAGCCACACCAATCGGTCTACGACCGGGCTTTCCAGGACCAACTTCTGGAAGCGTTGGCAGCCGAGACAGGAGTGGCGCTTTGAGCGGCGCACACCCCCGCGTCGGCGTCGTGCCCGCTCCGGCGCTGGACCAGGACACCGGGGGGCCTGATCATGCCGACAGACGTGCTGCTGGTAGTGCTTCTGACCACGGTCACTGTATCCCCGTGGTTCGCTCGGCTGACTCGGCTGCCGCTGCCGACGGCACAGTTCCTTCTCGGATGCGTGCTGGCAGCGTTGCCCGCCGCCGGCCAGCTGCACGTCTCACCGAACCTGATCCTGCTGGTTGTGCTCCCGATGCTGTTGTTCTGGGAGGGGTATCGGACGTCGGTGGCGTGGGTGCGCCGCTACTGGCGTCCCATCCTGTTGAACGGCGTCTTTCTCGTTGGAGTCACCGCCGCTTTGATCGCGGTCGTCGCGCACTGGTTTGATTTCCCATGGCCAGCTGCGTGGTCCCTGGGCGCGGCGCTCGCACCTACTGACGCCAGCGCCGTCACCGCCTTTGGCCGCGCCTTGCCGACCTCGCTGGTGACCGTCCTGCGTGCCGAGAGCCTCATCAACGACGGCACTGCCCTGGTGATCCTGGCCGTGGCCATTCAGGCTGCGGATCACCACCAGTTCGGGCCTGGGGCGATCACGTTGAGGGCCGTCGAGTCGTACGGCGTCGGCATCGCAGTCGGCCTAGCGGTCACCGTCCTCCTGCTCGTGGCCGTGCGGCGTATCGCCGAACCCCTCGTGAACGCGTCCTTCGCGATCTCGTTGCCATTCCTCGCTGCCGTCCCAGCCGAAGCGCTGCATGGGTCGGGCGTGGTCGCTGTTGTCACGTGCGCCCTGGTCGGCAGCCGCAGTGCGCGCCGACTGGTACCCGGTCGAGCTCGCCAGCCGATTCACGCCTTCTGGGAGATCACCACCTTTGTGCTCGGCGGGGCACTGTTCGTGCTGACCGGCGTGCAGGTGCGGGGCCTCGTCACTGGCATATCGGCGTCGCACGCCGCAAGCCTGGTTGCGCAGGGGCTGCTGATCACCCTCCTCGCCCTGGTCGTGCGCTTCTGCTGGGTCAATCTGTGGACGGTGATACTCCGAACAGTCGACAGGCGGCCGGTCCAACGCGCCCTCAGGGCTCCGTTCCGTGCGCGAGCGGTAAACGCGTGGGCGGGCCTACGCGGCGGCATATCGCTCGCCGCCGCCCTCACGGTTCCCTCGGTCGCGGCCGGCCTGCCGTTTCCACACCGCACCGATCTGCTGGTAATCACCTTCGTGGTCGTCGCGGCAAGCCTGCTCCTCCAGGGCTCAACCCTTGGACGCGTCATCCGGTGGGCGTCGCCGTCGCTACCGGCCGCCGACGCCACCGCGGTCGCCCGAGCCCGACGCCAACTCGCCGAGCGCATCCGCCGCGCGCTCGACGATGGCGATCTGCTCAGTGACGCCAGCGCTGAGGTACGTGACCAACTGCGGCGACATGTCAGCGTGGACGTTGACGGATCAGCCGATCAACAACGTCAGGTGGACGAGATGCGGGCCAACCTGCGAGTGCTGGAACGCAAACGCGAGGAACTTGTGGCCATGGCGGTAGCCGGCGAGGTCGAGGACACCGTGATGTGGCAAGTGCAGCGCTTGCTCGACAACGAGGAAACCCGACTCGAAGCGCTGCTGAGTGCCACCGGGTCAGCCGAACTAGAGAACGACGACGTGAACGTCGGTCACGGTGCCGGACGCTCGTAGCGTCCCCGCATCTCCACGCCAGCTCGAGTCAGGGCGCCGTACAGCGTGTTGACGTGGACATCGAGGGCCTCAGCTGCCCGGGCCACTGAGTAGCCCAAGGAGTACAGCTCCAATCCCAGCGTGATCTGCTCGGTAGTCAGTCCGCGCGTACGCACCGCACCGCGCTGGCGCAGCAGCCTGGTGACCGTCGTCTTGGACAGCTCGTACCGGGCGGCGAGGTCGCGGGTCGTCGCTCCCGCCAGGTAGTCGGTGACGAGCTGCTCGATCGCTTCAGCGCCCAACCGGTGGCTGACCCGTCGTGGTCGAGCCTCCGGCTGGCGAGCAACTGGTGCCGTCTTCTGGGCGATACGGGCGGGTAGGTCCAGGCTTGGGAGTTTCGAGTAACGGCGCATTAGCTCCACCAGGTAGGTCTAAGACGAAAGTGCTCCACAATCCCAGAATTTCCGGCCTGGACAACAGCCGGAGAAGAACCACACGGCGCCGGTGCCGTAGGTGATGGTCGCGAGGTGCTCCCAGGCGGGCAGGTCGAGCCCGGCTTCCCGGAGGGTCAGGTTTCTCCGGCGACGACCCGGCGCAGTCCGGCGGTGATGTCATTGACCGACGCGTCGGCCGGCAGCGCGATGGTGACGGTCGGGTCGAGTCCGAGCGTGTCAGCCGCCGCTTCGTCGAGTTCGAAGGTCAGCGTGCCGTCAGCACTGGCCCATCGCTGGATGCCGCCGTA
>JAVEES010000300.1 GCA_030840285.1 Pseudonocardiales bacterium | reverse complement strand
TCTCGGCTGCCCAGAAGTTTCCGGAGCGGTCGAACGTGCAGGCTGTGACGGTCGTCAGTCCACTTGCCCACAATGTCGGCGTGGTCGGGAAGTTCGCGTTCGGGTCCACCCGCCAGACGTCGGATTTTCCGGAGCCATAGACGAACAGGTTCGCAACGAAGTTCAGGGTGCCGACATAGAGCATGCCGTCGGGCCCTTGCGCGATACAGGTCGGCGTCGCGTCCCGGAACGGCACAGCGGTCTCATTCGGAATGTAGGCGATCACCCGGGTCGTCCCGTCGCGCATGACTTCGAGGATCGTGTTGGCACCTGCGTCAGCCACGAACGTCCGGATCTTGTGGGTCTTCTTGTCCTTGATGACGAGGACGCCGTACGGGTTCGAGTCCGGGAAGTCGGACGGGAACAATGCCTGGTGGTCGCCGGTCCATTGGTATTGCTGGTCACCGACGTCGCTGAGGCTGGTCGCTTTGCCGGTCCGCCCGTTCAGTGTGAACAGATGTCCGGCTTGAGTGGTACTGACCGCCCCGCCGGTGGCCGCCGCAATGCCGTCATGCGACTCGCTAGTGATCAGACGGATCTGGCAGGAGTTCTGGTCGTCCCCGTCGTGCTCGTGCTTTCCTTTCGCCGAACAGCTGTTCCCGAGCGCGCTGATGCCCTCAGGGCCCAGTACGTCCGGCGGTTGGCTGGGGTCTTCGGTCACGTACAGCGACTCGAAGGAGGTCGACCAGGATGACGTATTCGAGCCGCGCGCGAACTTGCTCACCTTACCCGTGTGGGTCAGGCCCGCTGGCCCGGCACCGGCCTTGCCGGACTCGGAGACATACATGTTTCCCTGACCGTCAAAGGTGATTCCACGCGCAGCGTTCAACCCCGAGATGACGGTGTCGAACCTGACGTGTGGAGTTCCCGCGGCCACCGGCGTCGCGGCAGCGAACGATGCCCCGAGCATGGAAACGGCGGCGAGTGCTGCGATCAGGGTGCTTCGTTTTCTGGTCGTCATGCGTTCCCCTTAGAACGGTGCCGTCGCCGCGGGTTCGCATGGTGACCACTGGGGAAAATTGGACGTCAGCAATAGCGCATTTCCCCCGTACCACGCCCACCCCGGTGTAGGTAGTTGACGCCCATGTCACGCCTTCGCGCCGAAGGCTAGACCTGTGCACATATGCTATGTGTAAATTAAGGAATCCCACCGGGACCAGATCGTCGACGCGTATGCCGACGGCCTGATCAGCGACCGTGACCACGTCAGAATTGAATTGCCGATGAGGTGGCTCATGACAGTCTCGTACTTCGGGCTAAATCGGCTTGCGGCGGGATTGCTATGCCCGGCGTGAGGCCTTCTTGGGGCTCAGGGCTGCCGTAGACGGCGACGGGGACGTAACGTCGCTCGCTCGCGCTGAATGCGAACTTTCTGGCACCCCGTACTCCAGTCCTCGTCGCGTCAACCACTAGGTGCTCGACCGGGTAACACGGGTCTCCGTCGATCACAGCGTGACGCTGATCTTCGCTGCTGAAATACGCACCGACATCGGGATGGGAATGATAAATGAGAACAACCGGATCATCCGTGTCGATCGATCCCGCCAACTCAAGCAAGTCCCCTGCACCGAAGGCGTAGCCAGTTTCAGCAGTACGTTGAGAATCGAGCACGTCGCCAGAGTCCACATCATCGATGACGTTGCGGCATTCGCGAACGGCGCCACGACGGACGAACCCGCAGCATTCCTCTGGATACGCACGCGCTGCAGCGGCGTAAATCTGTGCAAGCTGAGGGTCGGTCGGGATACTTCCGCTCCAGCCGGAACGACGGCTGTCTATCGCCGTGTCTTGGACTCGGCCTGAGCTGTGACGTCCGGTCAGTTGCGTCGAGGCGAACGCACCCAGGATCACCGCGGCGAGAACGAGACTGCCGAGATCGAAGTGGGTGTGCTCGAAGGCAACCGCAAACACCTGAGCAATAACCGGGAAAATGACGAATACGAAGGAGACAGTGACAGCGCTGAGCTGCTGCAGCAGCCAGAAATAGGCCAGGAATCCCACAACCGAAGCGACAACGCCGAGATAGACCGTGGCCAGGAGGGCGCGTTGCGTGAATTCCACACCACTGGTCCCGGAGGTTGTCAAACCCACGACGGTTAGCAGCAGGCCTGCAACCGCCATCGGCACGGTGTTGAGCGTCAGCACATGGATACCCGAGCCGTACTTCTTGATGACGACATACGCGACGGCGTGCATGACAGCGGCAGTCAGCACGGCCAACACACCCCAGGCGTTGTGCGTCGAGACCTCCTGCCCCCGAAAGACCAGCGCAACAAGGGCTGCACACGCCACACCGACGCTGGTTAACTGCGCAAGGCGGAGCGGCTGCCTCAACACCGGCACGCTCATAAGCACAATGAGCACCGATTCGGTTGAGAAACAGATCGCCGTAAGTCCGGAAGATATGTAGCGTTCGCCGACATTCAGCAGCAGGTACGGAACGCAAAAGTAGCCGACGGTCACGAACGCTGCGAACCAGGCCAGGTGCCGCGGGAGCAGCAGAGGAACCTTCTTGGCGCGGCACAGCAGGATCAGCAGCGGCATGGCCACCAAGAACCTCATACCGGCCGCGACCGTCGGAGACAAGTCAGTGACCGCGTACTTGATGCCAAGCCACGTGGTGCCCGGATCAGGCACACGACCACATAGAGCAGGACTACGGTGAGCACCCAGCGTGCGTGAGATCTCCCGCGCAGTGCAGGGATGTCGTGGCTGGTCACGAGCCGTGCACTTCATAGGGCGCGGCTGTGACGCCGGGCGCCTCAGCGCTATAGGTCATGAAGCGCTTCGGCAAGAGGAGAGTCGTGCTCGCCCCGTCGGGGCCGGTCAATCTGATACGCCGCAGCCTGATGTCCGCCAGCCTGGGCATCGCATGGAGATCAGCGACCGCCAGATCCACGACGCATGCCATCAATCCGGCGAACTCAGCACCCAGCATGATGCACACTTGCGGCAACCATCGGGACAGAAGCTCGTGGGCTTCCAGGGCCACCGCGATGCGGCAGTCCGATCCAGTTGCCTCGGCTGAGGCGACGGGGTATTGGCCCGGAATGATGAGAGGACAGTTCTCGATGTCGGCTATCAAGCCAACCCCCCTTGATCGTGGCATGCCCCATCGTGCCCAACGCGAGACGGGACGGCCCAGGGCCAATCTGGGGGCCAATCACAATCTCGCGCCAGCCAGTCCCCGCCACCGACTTCGTTCGGATCCTCGCCGACTGGTCGAGGCGCGAAGGCCCCCTCTACCTCAGGCTTGCCGACCGGATCGGCGACCTGATCGACGAGGGTGCCTTGCCGGGAAACGTCCTCCTGCCTTCAGAGCGGGCGCTCGCCAAGGCGCTTGCGGTCAGCCGAGGAACCGTCGAGACGGCCTACGACGTGCTGAAATCACGAGAGCTGATTGCGCGCAAGACCGGTGTAGGCACCTGGGCCACGCCACAGACCCGACGACACCGTTCCCATCGACGGCGAGCGGCATCGGACTCGTTCGTCGAGTTCCTGCTCAGCGGCAGCCGAACCCTCGACCTCACCGTGGCAGGGCTACCGGCTCACGAGCTTGTTCTCACATCTCGCCGGGCGACCCGGGCGCGCGTTGACGAACTCCAGCGCGGTACGCACGGCTATCTTGCGTCGGGCCTTGACGAGCTGAAAGAGCATATCTGCGCGTGGTTCGGACGCCTGGGCATTCCCACAACCTCCGACCAGGTGGCGATCACCAGCGGCGCTGCCCAGGCACTTTGGCTCGCCGCATCGCTATTGACACCGGGCTCCAACGTGGTAGTGGAGAACCCGACCTCCCCCACTATCCTTACCGCGCTGCGCGCCCATCCACTCCAGATTCACGGGGCGCCCGCCGACCAACGGGGGCTGGTCGTCAAGGCCGTGCCCCCTGATCTGCGCGACGCGATCTTCCTAACGCCGGCATACCTCAACCCCACCGGCGCGCACCTGTCGAGGCATCGCTGCGAGCAACTGTCCAGGTGCGCCGAACAGGGCGTGCTGGTGGTAGAAGACCTCGCCTTGATTGACATCCGACTAGGCGGTCCACCGCCTCGCACGATCGCCGCAGCCGCGCCGCAGGCGACGATCCTCTCGATCGGCTCTATGAGCAAGCTGTATTGGGCGGGCCTACGCGGGTGGTTACGCGCTCCAGCACCGGTGATCCGGCGGGTCAACCACATCAAAGCCATGCTCGACATCAGCTCACCGGTCGAAACCCAAGCCCAAGCGGCGTGGCTGCTAGAACGCCACGAGGAACTGTTAGAACGCCACGAGGAACTGTGCAGCGATCGCCTACCACAGCTCAGAACACAACGCGATGAAATGGTGGAACTGCTCGCTTCCAAGCTACCGCAGTGGCGAACCACTGTTCCCGACGGCGGCCTATCCCTATGGCTCGAACTCCCCGGCGACAGTTCCAGCTTGATCTGCCAGCGCATGCTTCGCGACGGCATCCGGATGCTCCCCTCCCGGGGTTTCGACGCACAGGGCCTTGACGAGCGACATCTGCGACTGCCGTTCGTCGTTCCACCGAGGTTGAGCGGAGTCATCGTCGACCGGCTTGCGGCGACCGCCATGGATAGCTAAGCGCCACGGCCCGATCGCAGCGCTGAAAACGGACGGTACGCGGGCGGAGCAGGCCGATCAAAGCCAGCAGCCAGCGCCAGATACCCTGATGTGGGTCGTCGGACACCGTCGAAGCTCGGAGCTCAACAACTACATACCCAGGCATGGACGAGTCGATCGTCGAATTCTCGACCAGTCCCGCCCTCGTAGCTCAGGGGATAGAGCGCCGGACTCCTAAGCCGGGCGTCGCAGGTTCGAATCCTGCCGGGGGCACCGAACAGGGGCACCGAACAGGGGCACCGAGCACTGACAAGCCCCGCGCCCGAAAGGCGTCACCACGCCCACTGTGCCCGTGCCGAACGTGGGGACCGCCCCCGCGACGACAAATATGCGCCGATGCGAGACCCCGGCGGAGGACCCCGCCGAACCGTGTCGGCTGGCGCCAGCAGGGCAGCGCACGTGGTGGCTAGGCCCGGGTATTGCCCCCCGATAGGGGTGAGGCGCATTCTGACCGGGCCAAAGTACTGACGGACTCAGGGGAGGTCCTGATGAGCGATCACACGATGGGCAGACGGCAGATGCTACGCAGTGCCGGCGTAGCCGTTGGCGGCGTCGCCGTCACGAGCCTGGCGTTCGCCTCGCCAGCACAGGCGAGTACGGACAAGGTCGGCGACAGAGGCGACAGAGGCGACAGCCTGAGCGGCAGTTGGCTGATAACCCGCCAGGACGACACAGGCGACACGACCAAGGTCACGGGTGTACTCAGCTTCGCCGCCGGCGGCGTCATCATCGAGCACGACATCAGTCCGGCCGGACCACCCTTCACGGGCTCGTGGGCTGCGCGCGACAACCACGGTTTCCGAGCCACACTCTGGTCGGGTTTTCCCGGGGAGGGCCCAGGAAGCCCTGGTGTATCGGGCAGAGTGCGCCTTATAGGAAGCGTCAAACGCGGGACGCTCACGGCTACCTATACCGTCGCCGTCTTCGATCCGAACGGCGTACAGGTCGATTCGACGACCGGCAGCCTGAGCGGTCAGAAAATCGCGGCCTGACACCAAGTCGGGCCGTCGACTGTTCAGCGCCAGCTTCCAGGTGGAGAGAACAACTCACGTCTGGTGTCGCTATAGCAGCGTCAGACGTGAGTTGATCACCGAGATCAGGTCGCGAGATCGTCGCGGGGCTCGTGATTAGCGCCGTTCGCAGGCGATGCCGTCGTGGTCCCGATCCAGCGCCGTGTTTGCCTGGTAGAGGTTGGTATTGACGTAGAAGTTCGTCACCGGTGGCGTACCGCTCGTATGGTCGACGGCGCCGACCCTGCCAATGCCGTGGGGGTAATACTGGTTAGCGACGGTGCAGTTTGCGAACTTGGTGATCAGGACGGGTGGAGTAGCGCTACCGCTGGTTGCGCCCCATGCGGTGCTGCTCGCAATTACGACGTAACGATATGGGTAGCTGACCACGGAGATGAATCCGACGGTGAACCGTCCGTCTGCCTTGGTCACTCGCGACAGCATGTTTTGCCAGCCACCATTGATGTTGCGTTGCAGGTAGATGGTCCGGCCACTACTTGGGATCAGCCCGGCGGCGGAGTCCTGCTTAACAAGGCCGTTTATGTAAACCGCCGAGCCTTGTCGCGTCGCCGCGATATAGGCGAAAGACTGGTACTTGCCGTTGACCGGCGTCCCAGCTGTAGAGGGCGGCGCCAGCGACCCGGCCGCGAGAAGAATGCCAATTATCGTCAGGGCAAGCCGACGCAGAAATAGATTGCGCATGTTGGTTTCCTCGGCGAGGAGTCATGTGGTGGTCCGGCGGGCCTCCACGATCCGCCGCTCGGGAGCGTACAGGCGTAGTGGACGCGTGGGAAGATTTAGCGCTCGCTGACCTCGCCGATAAAGATCCGTCAGCGCTATGTGCTCCTTGACCGATGACGCTCATCCGCCGCCGTCCCCGTCCGATGGGTTTGGTGACCAGTCCGCAACGCTTTTCGAGAGTGATCATGACGCGTCTTCTGCGATGGGAACGCAGCACGGAATGGCCGCTAGCCGTGGTGGCTGGGTTGTTTCTCGTGGCCTATGCCTGGCCGATCCTGGACCCGCACCTCCTGTATTCGCTTCGCGCTGGCTGCGGGGCCATCGTTTATATTGCGTGGGCACTATTCGCTCTCGACTATCTGGTGCGCCTCGTCCTGGCCGAACATCGGCTTGATTTCATAGGCCACCACCTGCTCGACCTCGCAAGCGTCGCGCTCCCCGTGCTACGCCCGTTACGGCTGCTGCGCCTAGTTGCCCTCGTGCGGGTTCTCAATCGAAAGGCAACAACAAGCCTGCACGGACGAGTTGCGGTGTACATATCAAGCTCGGCCGTCCTGGTGATCTTCGTGGCCGCACTCGCCGAACTGGACGCCGAACGCGGTAAGTCAGGTGCGAATATTCAGACCTTCGGCGACGCGCTCTGGTGGGCGCTGACAACGGTGACCACCGTTGGCTACGGTGATCGCTTTCCAGTGACCCGGGATGGCCGCCTTGTCGCCGTCGGGCTCATGCTCGCCGGAATCGCGCTGATCGGCGTCGTGACGGCGGCTATCGCGAGTTGGCTCATCGCCAGTGTTCGTGAGGCCGAGACCGACACCCAGGAAGCCTTGCACCGGCAAATCGGAGAGTTACGCGCAGAACTAGCCGAGATCAAGCTGATCCTGACCGCGCACTCCACCACTTTTGGCGTGGAGTCCGTGATAGCCCGGACTCCACGCCAAAAGCGTTGATCAGCGGGGTAGCTACAGGATCTCGATGATGGTGGCATTGGCCATGCCGCCGCCCTCGCACATGGTCTGCAGCCCGTACCGGCCGCCGGTTGCCTCGAGATGGTTCAGCATGGTGGCCAGTAACCGGGTGCCCGATCCGCCGAGCGGGTGGCCCAACGCGATCGCGCCACCCCGCGGATTCAGCTTGTCGGGGTCGGCGTTGAACTCCCTGGCCCACGCCAGCGGCACGGGCGCGAACGCCTCGTTGACCTCGTAGCTGTCCAGGTCGGACAGGGAAAGACCCGACCGTGCCAGCACCTTATGGGTCGCCGGGATGACGCCGGTCAGCATCAGCACCGGATCGCTGCCGGTCACCGCGAACGAGTGGAACCGGGCGCGTGGCCTCAGCCCGAGCTGCGCGGCCTTCTCCGCACTCATGATCAGCGCGGCCGAGGCACCGTCGGTGAGCGGCGAGGAGTTGCCCGGCGTGATGCACCAGTCGATCTCAGGGAATCGCTCGGCGATCGCGGCGTCGGTGAAGGACGGCTTCAGTCCAGCCAGGCCCTCGGCGGTCGTCGTCGGCCGAACCGTCTCGTCCGACACATGCTGGCTCACCGACCCGTCCTCGGCGGTGACCGTGATCGGGATGATCTCGCCGTCGAACGCTCCAGCGGCAGCGGCTGCCGCGGCACGCTGATGTGACTCTGCGGCGAAGGTGTCGAGTTCGGCCCGGCTGAACTTGTAGCGTGCGGCGATCAACTCGGCCGAGACCCCCTGGTTCACCAAGCCGAGCGGGTAGCGCTCCGACAGCGGTGCCAGCGGGCGGCCACCCTGGCCATGCATGCTCATCGGCACCCGGCTCATACTCTCGACGCCGCAGGCAATGACGATGTCATAGGCACCTGACATCACGCCCTGGGCGGCGAAGTGTGCTGCCTGCTGGGACGATCCACACTGCCGGTCGATGGATGTCGCGGGCACCGACTCGGGAAGCCCGGCGGTCAACACCGCGGTCCGGGCGATGTTCATTCCCTGCTCGCCGGTCTGGCCGACACAGCCGGCGATGACGTCGTCAACCGAGGCCGGGTCGATGCCGGTTCGCGAGACCAGCGCCCGGATCGTCTCTGCCAGCAATACCGCCGGATGAACGCCGGACAGCGCGCCACCCGGCTTGCCTCGGCCGGCGGCGGTCCTGACGATGTCAACGATGACGGCATCTGCCATGACGATCCCTTCGTGGTGCACGTAGTGGTCAGGGACAACGTATCGCTCGGCGAGGCTGGCCGCCCGCTGTCGCTTGTGGCGTGAAGTCCGTGATAGCCCGGACTCGACGCCAAAAGCGGTTCGCGACATACGTCCGGACTGCACACGTCATCCCTCTGAACGGGACGCCGCCAACAACTCTCATCGCCGGGTGGCATCCGCTTCCGAGATGAACGGGGTGCTCATGCGCAAGTCGACATCGACACGAACTCGTGTCCTACGGACCGCAGTCATTGCGACGCTGGTAACCATCGTGCTTCCCCAGGCGATGCATCGCCTCGATCGTTCACCCAGCACGGTGGCGCGACCGGGGACGCCGGTGCCCGGCCATCGCCATGACGCGATGACGGCTCACGAGATCGTCCCGGCGGCGGCAACCACCCCCTGGGCGCCGACCTTGTCACGCGACGGCTGGACGGTGAGCGGCGGAGACGCCGGGGCCGCCAGAGCGGACGATCAAGCGAGCAGCGTTCTGGACGGCAACCGTGCCACGATCTGGCACAGCGCAACGACTGGCACCGGCACCGCCGGCTCGCTCATCATCGACATGCACCGCCGGCAGCCGGTATCGGCGCTGGTCTACCTGCCCCGCCAAGATGGCCGCCTCGACGGCACCGTGGGCCGGTATGAGGTGGACCTGAGCTCTGATGGCATCCACTGGAAGCAGGTCAACTACGGGCTATGGGCCTATGACCACGACGCCAAGACCGCCACCTTCGCCAGCACGACGACCCGCTTCGTACGGCTTCTGGTCGTGTCGACGAGCGGTGGCACAGACCCAACCGCTCCGGCTCCAAGTCAGGTTGAAGATCCAACCAAGACCCCAACCCAGACTCAGATTCAGACTGCGCCGGCAAGCGCCGCGGAGATCAACCTGCTCGGCGAGCCAACCGCTACGACCAGTGCGAGCGTGCGCACCACCGGCGGCCAGGCTCTGACGCCGAACGCCACCTCGCAGACAGGAGCATTCGGGTCTTGGGGTCCGGTGATCGGATTCCCTCTCGTGCCGGTGGCCGCGGCACTATTGCCGAACAACAAGTTGCTCACCTGGTCGGCATATGCACGTGATAACTGGGGCGGCGCGAATGGCTATACCCAAACGGCGATTCTCGATCTGAGCACCGGCGCCGTCAGCCAGCGCACCGTCAGCAACACCGACCACGACATGTTCTGCCCTGGCATCGCAGTGCTCAGCGACGGGCGGGTCCTCGTCGCGGGCGGCTCTGGGCTTCAGAAGGCCAGCCTCTACGATCCGGCGACAAACGCATGGACCGCTGCCGGCGATATGAGCATCAAGCGGTGGTACCCGGGGATGACCACGCTCTCGAACGGGAACGCCTTCACCCTCGGCGGTTCGTTGGGCTACAACCCCGCGGGAAGCAACCCCGCTGAAATCTGGTCACCCTCAACCGGCTGGCGGACGCTGACCGGAATCCAGTCCAACGTGATGCTCACGGCAGACAAGACCACCCGCATGAGAGACGATCACGGCTGGTTCATCGCGACGTCGAATGGAAAGGTCCTGCAGGCCGGGCCCAGCAAGCAGATGAACTGGATCGACACCAGCGGCAGCGGATCGGTAACTCCCGCAGGCAATCGAGGCGACAGCGCCGATGCGATGAACGGCAACGCCGTCTACTACGACATCAACAAGATCCTCACCGTGGGCGGCGCGACCGATTACCAGTCAAGCCCCGCGACCACCAGGGCTTACTCCCTCGACATCACCGGTGGCACGGTCACCACCACCCGCGTGGGCGACCTGAGCTACTCGCGGGCGTTCGCGAACAGTGTCGTCCTGCCGGACGGAAAGGTCGTCGTAATGGGCGGCCAATCGACGCCCGTGGTGTTCACCGACACCAACTCCAGGATGGTGCCCGAGCTGTGGGATCCTGCCACCCAGAAGTTCACAGCGCTCGCACGGATGACAGTGCCACGCAACTATCACAGCGTGGCGGTGCTGCTGCCCGACGGCCGCATCTTCAGCGGAGGTGGCGGGCTATGCGGCACCTGCGCCACCAACCATCCGGACGGCCAGATCTTCACGCCTCCGTATCTCCTGAACGCCGATGGCACGCCACGAGCACGGCCCAGCATCACCATGGCGCCCACGGCAGCAACACCAGGCTCGACGATCAGCGTCACGACCGACCGAGCTGTGCAGAGCTTCGCACTCGTCAGAACCGGGGAGGCCACCCACTCGGTGAACAACGACCAGCGGCGAGTCCCGCTCACGATTGCATCGGTAACGGGCAATACCAGCACCCTGAGTATCCCGTCCGACAGGGGTGTTGTGCTTCCGGGCAACTACCTGCTCTTCGCCATGGATGCCAGCGGAGTTCCGAGCGTCTCCAAGTTGATCAACGTCGCCTGACGCCTGCAGGCCGCCCTTCGGCTTTGGCGTGGAGTCCGTGGTAGCCCGGACTCCACGCCAAGAGCGGGAGGCGAATGAAGAGCAATAGGGCTAGTCTCCGCTTCATGCAAAATTACTGTCTCGGGCGGATTGCCGCGGCCGGGTGTGGTCTCCTGCTGCTCGCCGGTTGCGGCGGCAGCTCGCCCAAGACCACGACAAGCGGCAGCGCGACGCACACAGCGCCGTCGAGCAGCCCGGCCGCCAGCTCGGCGTCACCGGCCACGGCGGCACAGCTGAAGAAGATCGTATTGCAGGCTTCGGACCTCCCCCAGGGGTGGAAGGGCACGCCGCACAAGGCGGACCCAAGCGATGCCGCCGCCCAGGCCCAGGTGGTCGCCTGCGCCGGAGGCCGCAACACCGACAGCGACAAGGTCGCCGATACCGATTCCGAAGACTTCGCCCTGGACCAGGCCACGATTTCATCCTCAGCGACAAGCTATCGCTCGCAGAGCGACATCGATGCCGACA
>JAVEES010000295.1 GCA_030840285.1 Pseudonocardiales bacterium | reverse complement strand
CCAGCGGCTCCATGCAAGGAAGCCGGCTCACCGCATCCAAGGCGGCGGCCCTGGCCTACGCCCGGGCCGTACCGGCAGACGTCAAGATCGGGTTGGTGCGGTTCTCGGACCGGCCCGCTGTCGCTCTGGCCCCGACCGTGAACCGGGCGGCGCTCGCAGCTGCCGTGGCCAGCGTGGCCGCGGTCGGGAATACCTCCCTGTACGACGCGGTGCTCACCGCCCTCGGCGCCTTTCCGGCACGCACGCCCGGCGCGGAACGTCGGCTGCTGATCCTGTCCGACGGTGCCGACAACATCAGCCACGCAAGCCTCGCTGCCGCCGCGCGTGCCGTAGCTGGCTCAGGCGTCCGGGTAGACGCGGTGGGGATCGCGGTGTCCGGTGATCAGCTACGTGCGCTGCGAGAACTCACCAACGCAGGGTCCGGCCAGGTGCTACCGGCTTCCGGCCTCGATCAGCTGAGCGCAGCCTTCGTGCAGGCTGCGCAGACGTTCAGCCGTGAGGTCGCTGTCACCGCCGACCTGCCGGCAGCTCTGGCCGGGAAGAAGGTCGCTGTTACCGCGAACGTGACAGTCGCGGGACATGAGCTCGGCGCCGTAACCACAGTTCAGCTGCCGGCAGTCACCGTGCCGAACGCCTCGTCCGGCGGCTCAGCACCTGCGGCCGCTCGGCCAAACCTGACGTCCACCCCGCCAGTGCTGCTGCTGACCCTGTCGTTCTTGGGACTTCTCGGTATTGCGTTGGTGCTGATGTGGAAACCTCGACCTAAGCCGGCTCACGAGACCCGCCTGGACCAGCTGGACAACTACAGCTGGTCGCCGCCGCCGGTGGCTCTTGCGGGGCTGCCCGGAGACGGCTCGGAAGGCGCGGTTGCGGCCGCGGCGTTGTCAGTAGCGGACCGGCTGCTGCGATCCGGTAACGCACGCTCGCGAATCGTCACCGATCTGGAGCGGGCCGGTATGCGGATGCGCCCGCAGGAATGGCTGTTGCTGCGCATCTCCGCCGTGATCGTCGCGATCGCGCTGTTCACGGTGCTGATCGGGTCCCTGGTGGTGGGCGCCCTGCTCGGCGCGCTGCTCGGCTGGCTAGGTACGTACGTCGTGGTGCGATTCAAGGCGGCTCGGCGCTGCTCCGCCTTCGCCGACCAATTGCCCGACGTGCTGCAGTTGATTGCCAGCTCGTTGCGCTCCGGCTTCTCCCTCGCCCAGGCGCTGGACGGCGTCGTGCGCGAAGGATCCCAGCCGGCCGCGAGTGAATTCGGCAGGGCGCTCGCTGAGGCGCGACTCGGAGTCGAGGTCGAGGACGCCCTCGACGGCGTCGCGGAGCGGATGAAATGCCGGGATCTGGCCTGGGTCGTGATGGCGGTTCGGATCTCGCGTGACGTCGGCGGCAACCTCGCCGAGGTTCTGCTGACGACCGTGCACACCATCCGGGAACGCGCGCAACTCAAGCGTCAGATTCGCGCGCTGAGCGCCGAGGGACGTCTGTCGGCCTACGTTCTCATCGCCCTTCCGATCTTCGTCGCGGGCTGGTTCGTGCTGGTGCGGCCGGAGTATCTGAGGCCGCTGTACACCCAACCGCTGGGTATCGCGATGCTCTCCTTTGCGGTTTTCGGTGTCCTCGTCGGGTCCTGGTGGATGTCGCGCGTCGTGAAGGTGGAGGTCTGACATGCCGCTCTCTCTCGTCCTGGGACTGGCTTCGGTCGCCGGTGCGATCGGGCTGGGTTGCGCCGCCGCGCTCAGCAGAGCGAAGGTTCAGGACACGCACCCTGGGGTGGCCAGCATCGAGCAGATCTACGCCCGCGATATCGGCGGAGGCCAGGACGCGGCGTGGCGCGCTGCGACGCTTACCGGCCCGCTGGTCGGCCTTCGCGGACTTGCGGCCAAACTCTCGCCGGCCAACGTCCTGACCCGTCTTCAGCACCGGCTCGATATCGCCGGAAACCCGGGAAGCTGGACCGCCGAGCGGGTGCTGGCTTTCAAGGGATTGGGCCTGGTCTGCTTGGGGATTCTCGGGTTGTTGGTCGGGCTGCGATCTCCGGCGCTGTTGCTCATCCTTCCGCTGACGGGAGCGGCGGCCGGATTCTTCCTGCCGGATGTGCTGGTCTACAACGCTGGGCTCAAACGGCAGGAGCGCATTCAGCGTGCGCTGCCCGACGCGCTGGACATGATGACGGTGTGCGTCGAGGCCGGCTTGGGCTTCGATGCCTCGATGGCTCAAGTTGCGCGCAACACCGAAGGACCGCTGGCGGCCGAATATGCCCGCGTGCTGCAAGAGATGCAGTTCGGCAAGTCCAGGGTGCAGGCGCTACGCGCCATGACCGAGCGCACCACCGTCACCGAGTTGCGGACGTTTGTCGCAGCGCTGGTGCAAGCCTCTGACCTCGGCATCCCGGTTGCCGCGGTGCTGCGCGAGCAAGCTCACGAGATGCGCATCCGCCGCCGGCAGCGGGGCGAGGAGCAGGCGCAGAAAGTGACCGTGAAGATCCTCTTCCCGCTGATCTTCTGCCTGTTCCCCGCACTCATGATCGTCGTCATCGGACCAGGGGCGCTCAACATCATGCACATGTTCTCAGCGACCCGCTGAGCCGCATCAGCGGTTTGGCGCGGTCCGCACCACGGTGAAGTTGAAACGGCCTTCGATGAAGTAACTGGTCGTGTGCATGAAGGGCCTTGCCTGCTCGTCGTAGTGCAGCTGGTCGAGCAGGACGAAGAGCTGGTCCGCGGCGAAGTCCTCGTCCCAGGCCACGTCGGGATGCGCGACGGCGTGCACATGTGCCAGCGCCCGCAGCGGGATAGGCCCGTCGTGCTCGGCAAGGAAGGCGAACACCGAACCGGTGAGGTCCTCGGCGACGAAGTCCGGCGGAAAGGCCCACCGCGGCAGTACGTCGTAGGAGTAACACACGGTGACGTCGTCGGCGAGGATCTTGCGCTGGATGTCGAGAACCTCGGCATCGGGGCCGCTCAGGTCGAAGGTTTCGCGCTCGGTCTCGGTCGCCGGCCGCAGGTAGCGGTGGTGGTAGATCATCTTCGGCTCGTGACCCATGTCGCGGATCGTCGAGGTGATGGAGGACAGCTCCTGCATGCCGGCGCGGATCATCGAGTCCCCGGCGACGAAGCTGCCGCGACCGCGCCTGGTGATGATCAATCCCTGGCTCTCGAGCGTCTTCAGAGCCTGCCGCACGGTGGCTCTGGAGACCCCGTACCCGGCGACGAGCTCGGCCTCGGTCGGCAACTGATCACCGGGGCGCCATTCCAGCTGCGACAACCGTTCGCGAAGGTCGTCGGCCAGCTGCGTCGGTAGGGCTTTGCGCTCGCCCAGCCGATGCATGCCTTCGGTCGAGATCACAGCACCTCCCGATGTACCAGGACTGAAGTAAGCAGAGAATACACACTTTCGGATGCTTGACAGATGTCAGATGTCAGACAACACTTGCTAACGATTAACCGCCCGGAAACACAACGACCCCCATTCGGCAACGGAGACGACGTGAGCGCTACGGCCCCCAGGGACGGCACCAGTGCCGGACCGGAGATCGGGGTTGGCTACCGCGCGCTGACGGCGGAGTCGGTGCTTGAATTCGCGGCACCTTTTCTGGACGGCGTAGCCACCAGCGCGGTCGAGATCAGTGACGGCAACCTCAACGTGGTCTTCCGGGTCTTCGGCGCCTCGGGATCGGTGATCGTCAAGCAGGCGCTGCCTTACCTGCGGGTCGCGGGCGAATCATGGCCGCTGACCCGTCATCGCGCGCGCATCGAGGCTGACGCCATCGCGATCCACGACAAGCTGCTGCCCAACGTGATGCCCCAGCTCGTCCACTTCGACGACGCGATGTCGGTCCTGGTGCTCGAAGACCTGTCCGGGCACGTCACCTGGCGCGAGGCGCTGATCGCCGGGCAGGCGGCCGACGGCGCCGCCGAGACCACCGGCGAGTACAGCGCCGCGATCATCC
Organism: Pseudonocardiales bacterium; assembly: GCA_030840285.1. Classification (GTDB taxonomy): domain Bacteria; phylum Actinomycetota; class Actinomycetes; order Mycobacteriales; family Jatrophihabitantaceae; genus Jatrophihabitans_A. Next base: position 3,263 of record JAVEES010000295.1, on the reverse strand, counting down.
TGGGAACCAGCGATCTGCTGTTGCCCAGCCGCCAGCGTCGCTCGTTGCGGCGGGGGTTCGTGTACTCCGAACTGTGCCTGGTCACCGAGGACCTCATCTTCACCGCGCCGTACGGCGAGGCCGAGTCGAATCGTTATGACGAAGCCATTGCGCCGCTGGTGCAGCAGTTGCATCGAGACCGTGCGCTCAGGTCCGCAGCGGCTGAACTCCGCTTCGCATTCAAGACTCGCGACGAGGCGCTGATCCACGGCGATCTGCACAGCGGATCGGTGATGGTCGCCCCCGGTGACCACCGGGTGATAGACCTCGAATTCGCGTTCTTCGGACCCTTCGGCTTCGATCCGGGAATCCTGCTGGCGAACCTGGCGCTGAGCCGATTGGCCCACGAAGCACAGGGAAATCACGCCTACGCCCGGACCGTGGACGGCTACGCCGCGGCGTACTGGGCATCCCTGAGCGAGCACACCCGCCGGCTCTGGGACCCGAGTGAGCCTTGGTACCACCAGTTCCTGCAGCACGTGCTTGGCGATGCCGCCCGCTTCATGGGCATGGAGATGATCCGTCGCATCGTGGGACTCGCTCACGCCAAGGACATCGACGTGCTGCCCGACGGGGCGCGCCTGCAGGCACAAACCCGGGCGCTGGCAGGCGGCCGCGCTCTCATGGTCGGTCCGCCGACCCACAGCTTCGACGACATCTGGTTTCGCGCAGTAGGAGAGGACAACCTCGCATGAGGAAACTTATAAATGATCCCAACGACTTCGTTGACGAGGTCCTGGACGGGATCCTGCTGGCCCACCCGGACCAGCTCCGGGCCGCACCGGGCGAGCCGCGTGCCCTGGTCAGGGCCGATGCTCCGGGGGAGCGGGTCGGCATCGTCACCGGTGGCGGCTCGGGCCACCTGCCGGTGTTTCTCGGCTACGTCGGCACCGGGCTCTGCTCGGGCGTTGCGATAGGAAATGTGTTCTCCTCACCGTCCGCGGAGGTGGTGCTGGCAGCGACCAAGGAGTCCGACTCCGGACGCGGCGTGCTGTACCTGATCGGTAATTACGGCGGCGACGTCCTCAACTTCGGCCTTGCCGGTGATTACGCCGACATGGACGGCATCAAGACCGAGATGGTGCTGGTCACCGACGACGTACTCAGTGCGCCCGCTGAGCGCGCCGACACCCGGCGCGGCGTCGCCGGGATGGTGCTGGCCTACAAGTGCGCCGGAGCGGCTGCCGAGCGAGGCGACGACCTGTCCGAGGTGGCGCGCATCGCGACCAAGGCAGTCGCCGCGACCCGCACGGCCGGTGTCGGGCTGTCACCGACGATCCTGCCTGCCGCGGGTAAGCCGACCTTCGAACTCGACGAGGGCGAGATGGAGATCGGGATCGGCATCCACGGCGAACCCGGCGTCCATCGTGGCCCGCTCGAGACGGCCGACGCCGTGGTCGACCGCCTGCTTCCGGCGATCCTCGCCGAACTGGACCTCACCGAGGGCAGCAACGTCCTGGTGATGGTGAACGGCCTGGGCGCGACCCCGCTCGAGGAGTTGTATGTCCTCTATCGGCGGGTGCATGCCGACCTGAGCGCCCGTGGGGTTACCGTCTCGCATCGCTATATCGGCGAGTACGCCACCAGCCTGGAGATGGCCGGCGCGTCCATCTCCGTGATGGCGCTGGACGAGGAACTCTCCGCGCTCATCGACGCCCCGGCGTCCTCACCCTTCTTCCGCCAGTGAAGGCCGACACGCTCGGGCCGCTGCTCGCCGACGCATTGCTGACTCTCGAGGCCTCTCGCGACGAGCTGCGCGATCTGGACGCGGCGATCGGCGACGGCGACCTCGGCCTCACTATCAGCGAGGGTGCCCGCGCGATCCGCGAGGGCATCGCTACCCTCGCCGAGGACGCGACGGTGGGCGACATTCTTCGCAGCGCCGCGCGCAGCTTCGCATCGGCGAATCCCTCGACCATGGCCGCGCTGATAGCGGCCGGCCTGATGGGTGCGGCCAGAGCGGTCGGTGACACCGCGGAGCTAGACCGCGCGGGCGCCCTGCTCATCCTGGAGACCGCGATGTCCACGATCGCCCAGCGCGGTGGCGCCGAACTCGGCGACAAGACGATCCTCGACGCGATCGACCCGACGCTGTCGGTCCTGCGAGATAGCGACGCCGATGACGCCACGGTGCTGAAGGAGATGATCGATGCCGCGCAGGCAGCGGTCACCGCGACAGCGCTGCTGCAGTCGCGTCGGGGCCGTGCCGCCTGGGTAGGCGAGCGCACCATCGGTCATCCGGACGGCGGCGCGACCGCCTACCTGCGCCTGCTGCAGGCAATCGAACGCGCACTGGCCCACTACGACCACCTCGGAGCATGACCGAGCCGTCCCAGGAGGCGACGATGCAGGAATACAAAGTCACCGCGCTCAAGCTCGGCTCGCTCGGAGTCCCCAAGGCAGCGATGACCTACATGTCGGGCTTCGACAAGAGCATCAACCTGCCGGTGTGGGCTGCTGCTGTCGAGGGCAACGGCGTGAAGATGCTGATCGACACCGGCATCCGGGACCACGACAAGTGGGACCGCGAGCTGAACCCCTGCTGGCGCGAGAAGGACGAATCGATCGAAGCGGCGCTGTCCGAGATCGGCTGGGCACTGTCGGATGTCGATATCGTCATCAACTCGCACCTGCACTATGACCACGCCGAGAACAACACGAGCTTTCGCAACGCGCAATTCGTGGTGTCACGCGTCGAGTGGGAGTACGCCAAGAACCCCATCCCGTCCCAGGTGAAGCTCTATGACTTCGAGTGGACCGACGAGGCGATCACCCAGCTGAACTACACCCTCGTCTCGGTGGACGACTACGACGTCCTGCCGGGTATCAGACTCATCCAGACGCCGGGACACAGCAAGGGTCACCAGTCCGTCGTCGTCAACACCAGCCAGGGCTTGCTCTGCGTGGCCGGCGACGCGGCCTGCCTGCCCGAGAGCTTCTGGCGGCCGTCGCCGCCGGGCGGCGCAACCTCGATCGAGGAAGGGTTTGCCTCGCTCGAGCGGATCAGGAACAGCGCCGCGCGGGTGCTGATGAATCACGATCCGAACCTCGCCAAGTACCAGGACTCCGACTACCCGCTGATCCCGGCGGTTGGGAGCGACCCGCTGCCAGGTGAGCTCGAGACGATTCCGGACCGAGCACCGCACAGCTGAACCAGACGGCTGAACCCAACTGAACCATGCACCGCCTCCACAGCTGTAAAGCACCTTCGGCATGCCTGTGGG
>JAVEES010000230.1 GCA_030840285.1 Pseudonocardiales bacterium | reverse complement strand
TTGCCGGTAGACAGCCAGAGTGTGGCTTCGCCGGTGATTCGGGGCCTGCAATGGCCGCCACGACCGCCTCGGATCAACTCCCACGGGTTACCGCTTCGGGTACTGCTGGTCCAGCGCCAGGTTGAGTTGCAGCACATTGACCCGTGGCTCGCCCAGAAAGCCCAGGTCGCGTCCGGTGCTGTACTTGGCGACGAGCGACTGGACCTGCGCGAGGGTGATGCCGCGGGCCTTGGCCACCCTCGCCTCCTGAATGGCCGCGTACGCCGGACTGATCTCAGGATCGAGCCCGGACGCCGAGTCGGTCACCGCGTCCGCCGGGACGGCCGGCTGCGCGGCGGCGTTGCCTCGAATCGGTATCACCTGGGCAGCCGAGTAGTCCTCGCCGAACTTGGCCAGTTCTACGGCAACACCCTGGTAGGTCTTGATGAACGGTGTCGCACCGGTGGTCTGGTTCAGGCTGACCACGCGGGTGATCGTTCCCGCGTAGCCAGGTCCGGACCAGAAAACTCCCAGCACCGCACCGACACCGTCCGCGGTGCAGTACGGACGCGAGCCGTCGACGCCATCCAACGTGCCGATGGCCAGGCTGCGGGCGCATACCTGGGTCAGCAGGCTTTGCTTGCCGGTGTCGCCCTTCACCGACGGGTCGGGCAGCGTGTCCAGGATCGATTCCGGGCCGAGGTTGCTAGCGCTGGTGGCGGTGGGGTCATAGCCGGTGCTCCCCGCCGCCGACGGCCGTGGTTGGAAGTACTGCACCAGCGGATTTCCCTTGGCATCGGTGAAATTTTGGCCGATGAGCTTCGACCCGACAACCGTGCCATTGGCCGAGATCAGTGAGCCGTTCGCACTGCCTTTCAACCCTGGTATCTGCGCGATGGCGGTCACCGCGAGCGGGTAGCCGATGCCGAGGACGACGGTGAAGATGAGCAGCATTCGCAGGGACGCCCCGAGAGTGCGTAGCGAGGTCAGTGTTGCCTTCATGAGGGTTACCGGATTCCTGGGATGAACTGGATCAGCAGGTCGATGATCTTGATACCGACGAACGGGGCGATGATGCCGCCGAGGCCGTAGATGTAGAGGTTTCTGCGCAGCATCTGGCTGGCGGAGCTGGGCTTGTAGCGCACGCCGCGAAGTGCCAGCGGAATCAGCGCGATGATCACCAGCGCGTTGAAGATGACCGCGGACAGGATGGCCGATTCCGGCGAATGCAGCCGCATGATGTTCAACTTGTCCAGCCCTGGATAGAGCGTGGCGAACATGGCCGGGATGATCGCGAAGTACTTCGCGACGTCGTTGGCGATCGAGAAAGTGGTCAGGGAACCGCGGGTGATCAGCAGCTGCTTGCCGATCTCGACGATCTCGATCAGCTTGGTCGGGTCAGAGTCGAGGTCCACCATATTGCCGGCCTCTTTCGCCGCGGAGGTGCCGGTGTTCATGGCCACTCCCACATCGGCCTGGGCCAGCGCAGGTGCGTCGTTGGTGCCGTCACCGGTCATCGCGACGAGCTTGCCGCCGGCCTGCTCGCGCTTGATCAGGGCCATCTTGTCCTCAGGCGTCGCCTCGGCGAGGAAGTCATCGACCCCGGCCTCCTCGGCGATCGCCTTCGCGGTAAGGGGATTGTCGCCGGTGATCATCACCGTGCGAATACCCATCCGGCGCAGCTCCTCGAACCGCGCGGACATGCCTTGCTTGACAACGTCCTTCAGGTGGATGACCCCGAGCACTCTGGCGTCGAGTCCCGCGATCCGCTCGGCGACGACCAGGGGGGTACCGCCGGAGGCGCTGATGCCATCGACGGCGTCAGCCAGTTGTGCCGGCACCTGGCCACCGTTCTCACGCACCCATTCCACGACGGACCCGGCGGCGCCCTTGCGGATCTCGCGGGCCGGATGCCCATCGAGCGCGGTCAGGTCGACGCCGCTCATCCGGGTCTGGGCGGTGAAGCCTACGAAACTCGCGTGGGTGAGTTCGCCGGTGGCTCGCTCGCGCAACCCGTACTCGGCCTTGGCGAGGACCACCACCGAGCGCCCCTCTGGTGTCTCATCGGCGAGCGAGGACAGCTGGGCAGCATCGGCGAGTTCACCGATGGTCACAGCCCCGACTGTCAGAAACTCGCTGGCCTGCCGATTGCCCAGGGTGATGGTGCCGGTCTTGTCGAGCAGCAGGGTGTTCACGTCACCCGCTGCCTCGACGGCGCGACCGCTCATCGCCAGCACATTGCGCTGCACCAGACGGTCCATCCCCGCGATGCCGATCGCCGAGAGCAGCGCACCGATGGTGGTGGGGATGAGGCAGACCAGCAGCGATACCAGGACGATGCCCGTCAACCCATTACCGTCGAGCGCCGCGGTGTTCGGGATGCCTGGCTGATCGGCCTTACTGAATATGGCTAATGGCTGCAGGGTCACCGTGGCGAGCAGGAAGACGATCGTCAGGGATGCCAGCAGGATGTTCAGCGCGATCTCGTTCGGTGTCTTCTGGCGGCTGGCGCCTTCGACGAGCGCGATCATCCGGTCGATAAAGCTCTCTCCGGGCTTCTGGGTGATCTGGATGACGACCCGGTCCGAGAGCACCTTCGTGCCACCGGTGACCGAACTGCGGTCGCCACCACTCTCCCGAATCACGGGTGCGCTCTCACCGGTGATGGCACTCTCATCGACACTGGCGACCCCGTCGATCACATCGCCGTCGCCAGGGATGGTGTCGCCCGCCTCGCAGACGACCCAATCACCCTGCTGCAACTCCGGTGCCGGCACCGATGCCTCCGGGCCGGTGTATCCGGTCTTGTCGGCCGTCCGGGTCAGTCGTCGGGCCATCGTGTCGGTCTTGGCGCGCCGAAGTGATTCGGCCTGGGCCTTGCCCCGCCCCTCGGCGACGGCCTCGGCCAGGTTGGCGAAAACCACGGTCAGCCAGAGCCAGATCACGATCAGCCAAGCGAAGACTGACGGTTTGGCAATCGCTTCCACGGTGGTGAACACCGCACCGATCTCGACGATGAACATGACCGGGTTCTTGTACAGCGTGCGTGGATCGAGCTTGGCCGCCGCGTCCGGCAATGACTTCCACAGCATTGCGGGATCGAGCAGGCCGCCCTGAACGCGATGGCTGGTAACGGCTGAAGGCTGCGGCGTCGGACGGATGGGCGTCTGAAGATCGGTGACGGTCATGGGTGAAGTCCTTCTGCGAGCGGTCCCAGCGCCAATGCCGGGAAGTACGTGAGTCCGACGACGATCAAGGCCACGCCCGTCAGCAGCCCGACGAATAGGAGTCGGTGCGTTGGCAGCGTGCCGTCCGAGGCAGGCACCGGCTTTTGCCTCGCGAGCGAACCGGCGAGGCCGAGTACGAACACCATGGGCAGGAATCGGCCGACCAGCATGGCGATTCCCAGCGCGGTGTTGTACCAGTTCGTGTTCACCGAGATACCGGCGAACGCGCTGCCGTTGTTGTTGGCCGCTGAGGTGAACGCGTACAGCACCTCGGACAGCCCGTGCGGTCCGGTGTTGAGCATGCTGGCCCGTTCACCCGGCAACGCGATGGCCAGAGCGGTTCCGGCCAAGGCCACCAACGGCGTGGTGAGGATGTAGAGCGAGGCGAACTTGATCTCCCGGCCGCCGAGTTTCTTACCCAGGTACTCCGGTGTGCGTCCGACCATGAGACCGGCGATGAAGACGGAGAGGACGGCCAGGATCAGCATGCCGTACAGGCCCGAACCGGTACCGCCGGGTGCCACCTCGCCCAGCATCATGTTCAGCAGCAACGTGCCGCCGGCCAGGCTGGTGTAGCTGTCGTGGAAGCTGTCCACCGCGCCGGTCGAGGTCAGTGTCGTGCCGGTGGCGAAGACCGCCGAATCGGGAACCCCGAAGCGGGTCTCGGTGCCCTCGGCCGCGGAGCCGACCGCGGTCGGGACGGTGCCGTGGTGCGCCGTTTGGGAGGCGAAGTTCAGTCCCAGACTGAGGACGGCCAGCAGCGCCATGACGGCCACGATGGCATAGCCCTGCCGCTTGTCTCCGACGATCTTGCCGAACGTCCGGGGCAAGGAGAAGGAGATGCACAGCAGCAAGAAGATCTGCAACCAGTTCGTCCACGCCGTCGGGTTCTCGAACGGGTGCGCGGAGTTGACGTTGTAGAAACCGCCACCGTTGGTGCCCAGTTCCTTGATAGCCTCCTGGCTGGCGACCGGGCCACCGGTCATCGTCTGGGTGCCGCCGCTGAGCGTACTGAGGTCGGCGTAGTGGTGGAAGTTCTGGATCACGCCCGCGCCGACGAAGATGACGGCGAAGACGATCGAGATCGGCAGCAGGATCCGCAAGCAGATCCGGGTCAGGTCGACCCAGAAGTTGCCGAGCCGGTCGGTGTTCTTGCGCGCGAATCCGCGCACCAGCGCGATTGCCACCGCAATGCCCACTGCTGCCGAGACGAAGTTCTGAACCGCAAGGCCAGCCATCTGCACGACATAGCCCAGGGCGTTTTCACCTGAGTAGCTCTGCCAGTTGGTGTTCGTGACGAAGCTTGCGGCGGTGTTCCACGACTGCGCCGCCGACATCTGCGGAACGGCATAAGGCGGCCAGAAGTGGTGCTGAAGGCGCAAGAATACGTAGAGGAACAACACCGAGATGGCACTGAAGGCCAGGACCGAGCGCAGGTATCGTCCCCAGCTCTGATCGGCTGCGCTGTCGATGCCGCCGGCGCGATAGATCACCCTCTCCACGGCCAGCTCGCGCTTGCCGGTCAGCACACGTGCCATGTAATCGCCCAGCGGCTTGTGCACCAGCGCCAGGGCAAGAATCAGGGAGGCGATGAATAAAACGCCGGCCCAGGTAGTCGACATCAGAATTTCTCCGGAAAGACCAGGGCGAGTACCAGGTACCCGACCAGAAGGATCGACACGATCAGGCCGACCATGTTGGCGGTGCTCACAACCGTTCGGCTCCCTTCGCGGCCAGGCCGAGAAGGAGGAAGGTCGCAACGGTGAGGACGACGAAGACGACGTCAGACATCCGGACTCCTGCTGGGGATTCGACGGAGATCCCGAACCGGCTCCAGTCCACTACTGGGCAGCTGAATTAGATGCCGCTTGGCGTGAGGGAAACGAGTGCACAAGGGCGCCCTCATAGGTTCATCACGGAACCCCGGCACATTCCACACGCTGCGCCTGCGCCGCGGGGACCAAGCTGGGCGTGAGCGCGGCACGCCAAGGTGTCGTTCAAACCTGATTCTTGCCCGGCTGCCAGAGAATGGGTCCATGACCGAGCGGGTATTAGTAGCCGAGGACGACCGTGCCATCCGTGAGTCGGTGACCCGCGCCCTCGAATTGGAGGGTTACAGCGTCATCGGGGTTGCCGACGGCGCGACCGCGCTGGTCCGTGCTGCCGAGGCCGATTTGCTTCTGCTGGACGTCATGATGCCGGGTGTCGACGGGCTGACGGTGTGCCGGATTCTGCGCGGCCAGGGCAGCGATATCCCGATCCTGATCGTCACCGCCCGCACCGAGACCCTCGATCGAGTGTCGGGCCTGGACGCCGGGGCCGATGACTATGTGCTGAAGCCCTACGAGCTGGTGGAGCTGCTCGCCCGGATGAGGGCGCTGCTGCGGCGCAGTGCGGGCAACCGCGCATCACCCCCGCCCAGCGAGCTCACCTCGGCCCAGGAGCTGCGGGTGGCCGACCTGCGCCTGGACCTCGCAGCGCGCCGGGCTTGGCGCGGGCAGCAAGAGGTGGGACTGTCGAGAACGGAGTTCGATCTGCTCGAGCTGTTGATGCGCAACGAAGGCGTCGTACTGCCGCACCCCACGATCTATGAGCGGATCTGGAACTACGACTTCGGCCCGGAATCGAAGAACCTGACGGTCTACATCAGCTATCTGCGCCGCAAGATCGATGCCGACCATGCGGTGAAGCTCATCCATACCGTGCGCGGTGTCGGATATACGGTGCGAGTGCCGTGACGCTGCGGACGAAACTGACGCTGGCCTTGATGGTCCTGTCCGCCGTGGCGACGGCCTCCATCGGTGCACTGGCCTATGTCTCCACCGACCGGCAACTGACCAGCGAGATCGACTCCAATCTGAGCGATGTCGCTGCCTACGCCAGCGCCCAGCCAGGTGGTCGGGACAGCTTCGGCGGCGGGGGCGGCGGGGGACACGGCGCGGTTCAGCTGCAGACCGTGCTCATCCAGCGGCTCAATCCCGATGGATCGGTGCAAAGCTCCACGACCGGCATAAGGGTGCCGGTGACGGCGGCCGACCGGTCCCTTGCCGCGAACGGTTCGGGCCAGCTCTACCGCGACATCACCCTGGACGGCCATCCCTACCGCATGCTGACCACCGCGGACGAGCACGGCGCGGTGCAAGCACTGCGACCACTCACCGAGAGCCGCCAGGTGCTCGATACTCTCCGTTTCAGAATCCTGATTTCCGCCGTCATCGTCGTCCTGGCAGCAGCAGCGGCCGGATGGCTGGTCGCCCGGCAAGTTACCCGCCGGCTGCGTGAACTGGCCGGCGCAGCGAGCATGGTCGCCCAGACCGGTCGGCTTGACGTGCCGACCCGCACCGACAGCCGTGATGAGACGGGGCAGCTTGCCCGTGCATTCACCGCGATGCTGGCCGCACTGGACCGGTCGCAGTCAGCTCAGCGCCGGTTGGTTCAAGACGCCGGGCACGAGTTGCGCACGCCGCTGACCAGCCTTCAGACCAACCTGGACGTGCTGGCCCGTCATCCCGAGCTCGATGCTGGCCAGCAACGCCAGATCCTCAGTGACCTGCACAGCGAGACCCGCGAGCTGACCATGCTGGCGAACGAGCTCATCGAGCTGAGCCTCGGCGGCGCCAACGACAGCCAGCCCGAACAGCTGAGGCTGGCCGAGGCTGCCAACCGCGTAATCGTCCGCGCGCGCCGCCGCACCGGCCGCCGGATCACTCTGGAGGCCGATGCCTCCGCCGCCTACGCACCGCCGTCCCAGCTCGAGCGCGCACTGGCGAATCTGGTGGACAACGCCGTCAAATTCAGTCCGGACGGCACGCCCGTCGAGCTCACGATCGCGGGTGGCCGGGTCACCGTCCGCGATCATGGGGCCGGCCTCGACGCCGTCGACGTCGAGCGGATCTTCGATCGGTTCTACCGATCGGATGCGGCACGCCAGCTTCCCGGTTCCGGGCTGGGCCTCTCGATCGTTCACGATGTCGTCACCCGTGCCGGCGGCACCGTTATCGCCGGTAACCATCCCGCCGGAGGAGCTGTCATCGGATTCGTGCTGCCGCCGCCGGCATTCCAACCTTCCTCTAACCCGCACTGAACCTCGCGTTAGAGCAGCCGGCGCATTGTGATCGATATCCGGTCCTGGACTGCGGCACCGGCTGAAAATGAAGGAGCTTTGATGAACACCGAATGGTCCCCACCCCCGGCGCCGATGCCTGCCTACTCCGCCCAGCCCGCGCGCCGTAACCGAGGAATGCTCGCCGCGGCCGGCCTGCTGGGCGCAGGCCTCGTGGCCGGCGCGGTGATCGGCGTGACAACGCTGTCCAACGCAGCCACGCCCAGCACCTCCTCCAGTTCCTCCCCGTCCAGCGCACCGACGGCCGGGGCCAGCCCGCGGCACGACGGCGGCCACGGCCTGGACCTGTCCGGCACGGTAACCGCCGTCGGCTCCTCGAGCGTCACCATCAAGACAGCCTCCGGCACCACCACGTACAAGGTCACCTCCAACAGCGACATCGACAAGAACGGAGAATCCTCGCTCAGCAAGCTGGTCGTCGGCGATGTGGTGAGGTTCAGCGTCGACAGCTCGGCCACCACCACGATCGACAAGCTGCACACCGGCAATGAGTCGCTGAACATGCCCACCGATCACGGTGGCCCCGCCGGAGGCTGATGGCGAGCCCGAACAAGCACCCCGCGCCAGAGGGGTGGCGATCACGGAACGGAAACGATTGAAGGATTCGCCGGACCGCTACCCCCGCCACGTCCAACGATGATGTCCGACCGGTACGCCACTTGGCTGGAAGGACTTTCATGCGGGGGTACGACGTGGATCTTGCAACCAAGACGAAGACCGTGCGCGGAAAATCCAGCGCGACTGGAAGGCTTACCTCGTTGGCAGCGACGCTGATCGTGGCGGCGTCGCTGCTGACGGCGTTGCCCGCCGGGGCGGCGACTGGGGTCGAAACAGCGAAGCTGACGGCCGATACGGTCAGCGACCTGCAGGCGCTGGCCGTTCCGATCCGAAATTGCACGACTAATACGACGACGTACTACTCCTCGGTGGATGCGGCCAGCCCGATCTTTCATTTCTGCTACGACTGGCATTCAGGTGTCCACGCGGTGTGGGCATTGCACGTCATCGGTCGAATGACAGCCGACCCTGCCACGCTCGGCTACGCGGCCTCGCTGGTGCCGGCCAGCGAGGTCGCTGCCGAGAAGACCTACGAGCAGGCCAACATCGTCGATACGACGGGCAACGACCCGTACGGCTTCGCTTGGATGCTACGACTCGTCACCGAGCGGATGCGCAGCACCGGAGACAATTCCCTGCTACCGCTGGGCCAATACGCTGCCGCCGAAATCCAGCACACGGTCAATGCGATGTCGGACGCCGACGTCAAGACGGGCATCCTCGCCCAGAATCACCTGAACCTGTCCTGGGCGATGACGCAGCTCTACGAATGGGCGACCTACCGCAACAACACCACGATGCAGGCCTGGGCGCAGGGCAAGGTGACCAAATACTGGAAGCTGGCCTCACTGGACTCGTGCACCGCATCGCAAGATGCCAGCACTACGGCGGGCGTCTTCATCCCGGCGTGCCTGATGCGCCTGGTCGCCGTCGGCGTCGTCCTTGGCAGTTCCGCCAGCAGCTGGATATCGAGCCGGATACCCTCAGGATTTTCCGTCCCCCCATACCCGAACGTGCCGGCCGACCACACGAACGCGCTGAATTTCTCGCGTGCCTACGCGCTGTTCTATCTGGCCGACCTGCTCAGGCAGGGCAACGCGGCTACCTCTGCGAGCCTGGATGACAACGGGGCCGCCTTGGTCAATTGGCAGATCGCCCGGCCCGCCGCGTGGACTGTCGACTATGCCAACACGCACTGGATTGCCCAATTCGGAGTTCTCGCCATAGAGCGATTCACCCTCTGACGAGCACCCGATTCGGCAGCCACCGACACCCTTACGGAACGCGCGCTGGGCGGAACCTTTCGCGGCAGATGATTGGCGGCGACGACTCTGGGGCCCGAGCTCAGCTGAGGCTGGCCAGCGCCCAGATGTCATCGCTCGGCAGCTCGCCGTCGATCACCGCCGTGACGACCGATTCGAGCAGCGTGGCCGCCCCTCCGTAC
>JAVEES010000217.1 GCA_030840285.1 Pseudonocardiales bacterium | reverse complement strand
AGCAAGGCCTCGGGCGTGGAGTCGATGGTCGACAGGGCGATGCCGAGGCTGGCCGTGACCCGCATGTCCTCTCCGGCGATGTGGCACGGCTCGCTGAGCGCGGTGAGCACTCGTGCCGCGATCTCCTCCGTCTCGAGGGCGGACACGTCGTCGCACACGACGACGAACTCGTCGCCGCCGAACCTGGCGACCGTGTCACCGGGCCGGATCGAACTGTTGATCCGTTCTGCGGCCAGTTGGAGGAAGGTGTCGCCGGCGCCGTGACCCAAGCTGTCGTTGACGACCTTGAACTGATCGACGTCGAGGAACATCACGCCGAGGTGCGAGCCGCGCCGACCGGAGCGGGCGAGGCCGTTGACAAGGCGATCACCAAGCAGGACACGGTTCGGAAGCCCGGTGAGCGAGTCGTGGCCGGCCTGGTGCTCCATCTCCAGCGACAGCTGCGCCGTGCGATAGACCAGCAGCAGCGGAATCAGCAGCAACGGCATCAGGATCCAGGCCGACTGGGCGAGGATGACCACCACCGGCGACAGCGCGAGCACAGCGAAGGTCATCGCGGCGTAGTGCCAGAAGTCGTTGAACAGGATTGCCAGGAACGACTCGCGCCAGGCAAGCGCGCCCGAGACCAGGATGTCGTTGGTGGCGAAGTAGGCGATCCAGACCCCGACGACCCAGACGAGGTCGTGGCCTGCGAAGCCTGCCAGCGGATGTTCCAGGGTCGGAGTGTGCCCGGCGGCCACCATCACCAACCAGCCGGCCGCGACCGAGACGTTGTACTGGCCGGCGTTGAAAAGGATCTTCCAGTACTGCTTGCCGACGTTGAGATCAGAGGCGAGCGCGGCGATGCTGACCACCAGCACGGCCGGCCAGATGCCCCACATCAGCAGGATCGCGCAGACGAACGCGGTCGACATGACGACGCCTTGCGGGTCGTGTCCCCGGCCCTGTACGAGCGGCAGGAGTTCAAGCACGACCAGCAGGACGGCTGTCATGACCAGTGGTGCGCCCGCCTTGTCGAGTGAGGAGGAGGCAACGACCAGCAACGAGGTGGCGAGCAGCAGCCAGCCCACCACGACAGAGAAGTACCAGAACACGCTGAATCCGGACACTCTGCGCAGCGAGGGGCGCTCGCTCACTGGCATGGCTACCTCTCTGCTGGAAGATATGACCTTGTAGTCGGAATCGACCACTGCACCGCAATGCTGAGGAAACCGCGGAGATCAACTCAGGTGGTCGTCCCACCGGGTTGCCGAAATGGGAGACTGTCCCCATGCCTGAGACCGTTGAGATCGGACTGGGCCGCGAGGCCCGCCGCGGATACCACCTGGACGAGGTCGCGCTGGTCCCGACCCGGCGCACCCGCGGGTCAACCGTCGTGTCCACCGCGTGGCAGATCGATTCGTACACCTTCGAGCTGCCCTTCGTCGCGGCACCCTCGGACGCCGTCGTGTCGCCCGCGACCGCCGTCGAGATCGAACGGCTGGGCGGGCTCGCCGTGCTCAACGGCGAGGGCCTCTGGACCCGCTATGAGGATCCGAGCGAGCAGCTGGCCCGGATCACCTCCGAGGACGGCTGCACGACCGCCGAGCTGCAACGGATCTACGCCCAGCCGGTGTCGGAAGAGCTGCTGGCGCAGCGGGTCGCCGAGCTGCGCACCAGCGGGGTACGGGTCGCCGTCCGGCTCTCGCCGCAGCACACCGTGGCCTACTCCGGCGCGGTCCTCAAGGCGGGCACGGACATCCTGGTCATCCAGGGAACCATCATCTCGGCCGAGCACGTCGCCTCCGAGCACGCGGCGGACGCGGCCCTGAACCTCAAGACGTTCATCGCCGACCTCGACATCCCGGTGATCGTGGGCGGCTGCACGAACTATCAGACAGCGCTGCACCTGATGCGCACCGGAGCGGCCGGCGTCATCGTCGGCTACGGTGCCCACTCCGGATCGACGACGCATTCGGCATTGGGCATCGAGGTGCCGATGGCCACCGCGATCGCTGACGCCGCGGCCGCTCGCCGCGCCTACCTCGACGAGACCGGCGGCCGGTACGTCCACCTGGTGGCCTACGGCGACATGGCCACCGGTGGCGACATCGCCAAGGCCCTGGTCTGTGGCGCTGACGCTGTGATGCTCGGCGAGCCGCTGGCAATCGCCGAGGAGGCCCCCGGCGGCGGACGCTACTGGGACGCGACGGCGTCCCATCCGCGGCTGCCGCGCTCGGCGCTGGTCGACCTCGGTGTGGACAGCGACGCGCCGACGCTCGAAGAGGTGCTGGTTGGTCCCACTGCCGATGCCACGGGTGAGCGCAACCTGTTCGGCGGGGTCAGCCGGGTGATGGCGAAATGCGGGTACTCCTCGGTGAAGGAGTTCCAGAAGGCCGAGCTGATCGTCGCCGGGGTGCGCTGAACCTCGCCGCTGCGCTGATCGTCGCTTCGGCTCTGATCCTCGCGGCTGCTCGAAAATAGGCGTCGACACGCGCCTATTCAGCGTGTCGACTCCTACTTTCGGTTCGAGTTAGCGAGTTCGAGCCAGCTACTTGGACAGTTCCAGGCCGGGGTAGAGCGGGTTGGCATCCAGCAGTTCGCCGGCCTCGGCCCGCACCTTCTCGGCAATGCCGTCCGGTAGCTGGTACTTCGCCTTGGACGTCCCGCCGCTCGGCGCCGGGGCAGCGGACGCCGCGGTCAGAACCTCGACGATCAGCTCGGCGGTCCGGTCGAATTCGGCTGCTCCGAATCCCCGCGAGGTGAGCGCCGGAGTTCCCAGCCGGACGCCTGAGGTGTACCAGGCGCCGTTCGGGTCGCGCGGCACCGAGTTGCGGTTCGTGACGATCCCCGAATCGACCAGGGCCGACTCCGCCTGGCGCCCGGTGAGGCCGAACGAGGTGACGTCCAGCAGCACCAGGTGATTCTCGGTTCCACCGGTGACCAGGGTGCCGCCGCGCTTGGTCAGCCCTTCGGCCAGTGACACGGCGTTGTCGGCAACGTTCTGGGCGTAGGTCGCGAATTCCGGCGTGCGGGCCTCGGCGAAGGCCACTGCCTTGGCGGCCATGACATGCGACAGCGGGCCACCGAGCACCATCGGGCAGCCCCGGTCCACGAATTCGGCGAATTCGTGCTGCGCCAGAACGGCGCCGCCGCGCGGACCCCGCAGGGATTTGTGGGTGGTCGTCGTGGTGATGTGGGCGAACGGCACCGGATCGAAGTCGCCCGTGAAGACCTTGCCGGCCACCAGCCCCGCGAAATGCGCCATGTCGACGATCAGCGTCGCCCCGACCTCGTCGGCGATCTCGCGCATCTTGGCGAAGTTGACCTTGCGCGGATACGCCGAGTAACCCGCCATCAGGATCAGCGGCTTGAACTCCTTGGCCTTGGCGCGCACCGCGTCGTAGTCGATCAGGCCGGTTTCGGGGTGCGTGCCGTACGAGCCGTGGGTGAACATCTTCCCCGAGATGTTCGGGCGGAAACCGTGAGTCAGGTGGCCGCCGACATCGAGGGACATGCCGAGCAGCCGCTGGTCGCCGAAGGCTCGCCGCAGGGCCGTCCAGTCGTCCTCGGACAGGTCGTTGACGTTCTTCACGCCCGCTTCGACCAGCGCCGGCGCTTCCAGTCGCTGCGCCAGCACCGACCAGAAGGCGACGAGGTTGGCATCGATACCGGAATGCGGCTGGACGTAGGCGTAGGGCGCTCCGAACAGTTCCCGGGCGTGCTCGGCGGCCAGCGACTCGACGGTATCGACGTTCTGGCAGCCGGCGTAGAAGCGGTGCCCGACGGTGCCCTCGGCGTACTTGTCCGAGAACCAGTTACCCATGGTCAGCAGGACGGCGGGGGAGGCGTAGTTCTCACTGGCGATGAGCTTGAGTGACGAGCGCTGGTCGGCAAGTTCCTGGCCGATCGCGTCCGCAACGCGGGGTTCGACTGCCCGGATGACATCGAGGGCACTGCGGTAAGCGGTGGACGCGGCTGCGGCGTCGAACGGCTGGCTCATTCTCGCTCCTGGGCGGCGGTCGGCGTGTAGGTCAACGGTGCGGACTGCCCAGGCGCACGGCGGGGAACTCGGACCGCTCCCCGGAGGTAAGCCCCCTTGACGCGCCAGTCACGGCCCGCCGCTCAGACTAGCCGACCGGGTCGTTCGGGGTAGAGCAGGGTTTTCTTCGAGATTGGTTCATTCGGTATGTCGTGCGAGCGCTATGGCGACTTGAGGGCATACCAGCCGATGACGTGAAGGCGGTGCGCTAGAGCCAGTCGCGGTGCTTGAACATCAGGTACAGGCCGATGACGAGCCCGACCATGATGGCCGAACTCGTGATGAAGCCCCAATGCTGACCGAAGCCGGGATAGGGCACGTTCTGCCCGTAGAAGCCGGTAACCGCGGTAGGAATCGCGATAATGGCCGCCCAGGAAGTCAGCTTCTTCATGATGGTGTTCAAACGGGCGTCGGCGAGGGACAGATTGGTCTCGAATACGGAGGAGATCATGTCCCGCAGCGACTCGGTCCATTCGGCTGCTCGCAGCACGTGGTCGTAGAGATCCTCGAAGTAGGGGCGCAGTTCCTCAGGCAGATTCGCGTCGCGGCGGGTGATCGTATTGAGCACCTCGCGCATCGGCAGGATCACCCGGCGTGCCTGCACCAGCGACTTGCGCAGCGCGAAGGTCCTGCGCTGCAGGCCGTGCTTGCCCGAGGCCGACGTCGATCCCGATCTCGAGGTGGGTCCAGCTTCGTTTGCCGAGCTCGGCGAGATGACCGGCGCCTCGTCGAAGAGCAGATCCTCCAGTCCCTCGATCTCGTCGTCGAGCGCCTGGATGACCTCGAAATGCTCGTCGACCAGCACGTCCAGCAGGCCGTAGGCGAGCGCCTTGCCGCCGAGTTTGTTGAGCTGGGCGTTCTCGTCCCAGCGCCGGACTGCGACGTCGATATCGAACCAGTCGTCGGAGTGGACGGTGACCAGCGCGTGCCGCATCACGAAGGCGGAGATCTGTGCCTGCTTCAGCTCGCCGGATTCCCGGTCCAGTTCGAGCGCGTACGCGGTCAGGAAGGTGTGCGTGTCGTAATGGGTGGCCTTGGGTCGCTCGTGGTTCTCCACGGCATCCTCGACCGCAAGCGGGTCAAGGGATAGCTCTTCGGCCAGGTGTGCCATGCGGTCCGCGTCCGGCGAGAGGAGACCGATCCAGACCAGGCAGTCGTCCTGAACCGCGAAGTCGGAGATGTCCTCGAACGGGAAATCTTCCTTCTCAACGACGCCGTTACGCCACAACCTCGTTCGCACCGCTGATTCGCCCACACGTCCAGTGTGCCCGTACCGTGCCGGTATGCCAGCCGACACGGACGATCTGAGGCCCTTGGTGGCGAAATCGGCCGTGGTCACGGGCGCCAACTCCGGTATCGGCTGGCACACCGCCTTCGCGTTGGCGCGGAGCGGGACGTCGGTGACGCTGGCCTGCCGCAACCTCGCGAAGGCTGAGCCGGCCGCCGACCGGATCCGCGCGCTGTCACCCGGCGCGGACGTCCGGGTTCGCAGGCTGGACCTCTCGTCGCTGGCCTCGGTCAACGAGTTCGCCGCCGG
Organism: Pseudonocardiales bacterium; assembly: GCA_030840285.1. Lineage (GTDB taxonomy): Bacteria > Actinomycetota > Actinomycetes > Mycobacteriales > Jatrophihabitantaceae > Jatrophihabitans_A. The sequence continues at coordinate 4,934 of JAVEES010000217.1, read as the reverse complement.
TTGGACCGGTCCGCTGGAGCTGCTGGTGAACAACGCGGGCGTGATGGCCCCGCCGAGCTGGCGAGCCACCCAGGACGGCTTGGAGCTGCAGTTCGGCACCAACCACTTGGGGCATTTCGCGCTCACCGGACGGTTGTTGCCGGCCCTGCTGGCGGCTGAGCGGCCACGTGTCGTGACGGTGACCTCGCTGGCGCACCGCGGCGGGACCGCCGGTGTTCTGCTGGGAAATCCGAGCGAGGGCTACCGGGCGATTCAGGCCTATTCGGAGTCCAAACTGGCCAACCTGCTCTTCGCGCTCGAGTTGCAGCGGCGCGCCACCGAGCACGGCACGACGCTGGTCTCGGCAGCAGCGCATCCGGGGCTGACAGCTACGAATCTTTTCCGGAGCAGAGACGGTCTCGGGGCCAACCCGCTGATCCGTGGACTGGGCGCCGCCTTCGGCAGGCTCGTCCTGCAGTCGGCCGAGGCGGGGGCGCGACCGAGCCTTTACGCCGCTGACGCCGCCGGTCCGGGCTCGTATGTGGGTCCGCGCTGGATGGGCGAATCACGTGGACCGGTGGGAGCTGCCCGAATCAGTGGGACCGCCACGGATCCGGAACTCGCCGCCCAGCTGTGGGACCTCAGCGAGGAGCTGACCGAGGTGCGCTACGTCTGGCCGGCGGGTGATCCGGGTCCGCGAGAGGCTGATCCGGGCGTATGAGCGGCTGGTTTGCGGTGTAGGAGGCGCCGGTCCGGGTCTGCGAGCGGCCGGTCATGGTGTGGGAGGCGCCGGTCCGGGTCTGCGAGAATAGTGGGGTGCAGACCGACACCGTCCTCGTCGTGGACTACGGGGCGCAATACGCGCAATTGATCGCCCGGCGGGTTCGCGAGGCGAATGTGTACTCCGAGATCGTGCCGCATTCGATGCCGGTGGCGCAGATGCTCGCCAAGGATCCGAAGGCGATCATCCTGTCCGGCGGCCCGTCCTCGGTGTATGAGCCCGGGGCGCCCAGCACCGATCCGGCGTTGTTCACCGCCGACGTCCCGGTGTTCGGAATCTGCTACGGCTTCCAGGCAATGACCCAGTCGCTCGGCGGCACCGTGGCCGACACCGGCGGTTCGGAGTTCGGCCGCACGCTGCTCAACGTCGGCGCGCCTGGCGTGCTGTTTGCCGACCAGCCGGACGTCCAGCAGGTGTGGATGTCGCACGGCAACGAGGTGACCAGGGCGCCCGAGGGCTTCCAGGTCACCGCATCGACGGCGGGCGCGCCCGTTGCCGCCTTCGAGGACACCGCGCGCAAGCTGGCCGGCGTGCAGTTCCACCCCGAGGTGCTGCACACCGAGCAGGGCCAGCGCATCCTGAAGAACTTTCTGTACGACATCGCCGGCCTCTCACCGGACTGGACCGACGCGAACATCATCGACGACCAGATCGCCTTGATCCGCAAGCAGGTCGGCGACAAGCGAGTGATCTGCGGGCTTTCCGGGGGCGTGGATTCCGCGGTCGCGGCGGCGTTGGTGCAGAAGGCCATCGGTGATCAGCTCACGTGCGTGTTCGTCGATCACGGCCTGCTGCGGGCCGGCGAGGCCGAGCAGGTAGAGCGAGATTTCGTCGACGCCACCGGGGTTTCGCTGAAAATCGTCGATGCCAGGCAACAGTTCTTGAATGCCCTCGCCGGCGTGACGGACCCTGAAGAAAAGCGCAAGATCATCGGCCGGGAGTTCATCCGGTCATTCGAGCAGGCTGAACGCGAGCTCATCGAGGCCTCCGCTTCCGGCGGCGTGTCACCGTACCGGTTCCTGGTTCAGGGGACGCTGTATCCAGACGTGGTGGAATCGGGCGGCGGCACCGGAACCGCCAACATCAAGAGCCATCACAACGTCGGCGGGTTGCCTGAGGACCTGCAGTTCGAGCTGATCGAACCGCTGAGGGCATTGTTCAAGGACGAGGTGCGCCGGGTGGGCCTGGAACTCGGCTTGCCCGAGGCGATCGTCTGGCGGCAGCCGTTTCCCGGGCCGGGGCTGGGGATTCGCATCGTCGGCGCGGTGGATGCCCAGCGGCTGGACGTGCTACGTCGGGCGGATGCGATCGCGCGCGCGGAGCTGTCGGCGGCCGGGCTGGATCGCGATATCTGGCAGTGCCCGGTGGTGCTGCTCGCGGACGTCCGGTCGGTGGGCGTGCAGGGCGACGGGCGTACCTACGGCCATCCGATCGTGCTGCGGCCGGTGTCGTCCGAAGATGCGATGACCGCCGATTGGACGAGGGTTCCCTACGACGTGCTGGAGAAGATCTCGACCCGGATCACCAATGAGGTGCGCGAGGTGAACCGGGTGGTGCTGGATGTGACCAGCAAGCCGCCGGGCACCATCGAGTGGGAGTAGGACACCATACGCATACGCTGGGTTGGTATGCCCTGGTAGCGCTATGACGCCCGCTGGCCATACGATCCCAAATAGCTTTGTGGGATAAGGGCTTTCGAGCCAGAAAGTGTCGTACCCGTTCTCTAGGTTTCTAGTCATGACGGGGACTGTCGAGCGTGAGCGGCTCTGGGGCGGGGTGACTTCTGCCGAGCTGGGCAACGCCGTTGCCGCGGTTGAGAATTACCTAGCCGGCGCCGCCGGATGTTTCGCAAGCCTGCCGGACGCTGACCTGATCGCGGAGTTGCATGAGCTGGAGATCCTGCGGCGCCGGCTGGCCGCGCTGGATCATCTGCTACTTCCTGAGCTGGGCCGGCGGAACCTAGCCGTCGACTTGGGGTATGGGACGATCCCGCGGTTGCTGCAGGCCGCGCTGCGCCTGTCGCCGCGACAGGCGGCGGCGCGGACGCGTGCAGCGGATACGGTGGGGCCGCGGACCGGCCTCACAGGTGAGGCTTTGCCGCCAGTGTTGCCGGCGGTCGGCGCGGCGGCGGCGGCCGGAGAGATCTCCGGCGAGCATGTCGACGCACTGTGCCGGGTTCTGGATGAGGTGCCATCTGACGTCCCCGTCGACGACTTCGCCCGGGTCGAGCAGGTGCTGACCGAGGCGGCGCGGTCCCTGCCGCCCAAGGGTGTTGCTGATGTCGGGCGTCGGTTGATCGCCTATCTCGATCCCGACGGTCGAGCTCCGAGCGAGGACGACCAGCGCCGTCACCGCGGGCTGAGCATCACCGAACGGCCGGACGGCTCGGTGGAGGGCTTGTTTCGCCTGACCGGTTCTGCTGGTGCCAAGCTGATCGCGGTACTCGATGCGCAATCCGCTCCACGACCGGCAGCGGACGGAGCTGCGGACCCCAGGACGTATCGGCAACGGATGGCTGACGCGCTGGAGGATGTTTGCGATCTTGCCTTGCGAACAGGCCAGATCGTTGCCGGCGGCCCATCAGTTCAATTGATAATCACGATGACGGCTGAACAGGTGAAGAGCGGGCGCGGGCATGCCCAGACGAGCCGGGGTCAGCTGCTGGGGGTTCAGGATGCGCTGCTACTGGCGCACGAATCCGACGTGCTCGACTCGATCGTCAATGCCCGTGGCGTGGTGCTGGACTTCGGCCGCCAGCGTCGGTGCGCCAGCCGGTCACAGACGTTGGCCCTGCACTCCAGAGACAAGGGCTGCTCCTTCCCGGGATGTACGAAGCCGACCGAATGGTGCCAACGCCATCACGTGCTGGCGTGGGTGGAGGGCGGCAGGACAGACCTGGAGAACCTGACGCTGGTCTGCTCCCAGCACCACCGCGAATTCCGGCAACGAGGCTGGGAATGCGTGATGCGCGAGGGGCTGCCGTGGTGGATCCCGCCTGCCCACATCGACCCCGCTCGTCGCCCGAGACAGAACCAACGCATAGCGCAGGTACCCGAAGGCTAGTTGTGGAAGCCCGGGTAGCACCGGCAGTTGCCGACGCTAATTCGCTGCGGTGCGGTGGAAGCACCCGCAGCACGGGGGAGTCGCCGACGCGCCCTCTGCCGCTGACGGTAACTCCCGGCGGCTTGGTCGAAGCGCGGACAGCACGGGGCAATTGCCGACGTCAGCCCACGAGGTCGATGGCAACGACCCGTGCCGGCGCACCATCGGCGCCCGTCAGCCGTAACGGAAGGCAGCAGACAAACGGCTCGAAGTCGATTGCCTCGACATTGCAAAGGTTCTCACCGATCACGCCACCGGCATCGGCGATCAGGTGGTGCGCCGGAAAGCCCTCACTCGGATGCGAACTATCCGGCGTCTCGTCAATGCTCGGCGCGTCCAGCAAGAAGGTCCGGACGCCGAGGTCGAGCATCCGGCGGCACGCGTCGGCGTCGAGGTATGGGTTGTCGAAGTAGGCGGGCGTTCCGTAATGGGCTGACCGGCCAGTATTGAACAGCGCGATGACGCCCGGTTGCAGGCGGTCAGCGTACGGAGCGATGAGGTCCCAGCCGATCCGCCCACGCGCACCGGCGTCCCTGACGTCCAGCACCGTGGCCGGTCCGGCGAAGAGACCGAGATCGAGTTCGTCGATGCGCGGACCAGCCGCTGAGAAATGGTAGGGAGCGTCGATGTGCGTGCCGGTCTGCGAGCCGATCTGCACGCTCAGCAAGTTGAACCCGTCATGCTCCAGACGGGCCGCGGCGCGAATGCGTGGCTCCGGATCACCCGGATAGATCTGTGTCGATTCGTCGAGCGGAACCGACAGATCGACAATCCGTCGAACGTTCATCGCCGGCCTCTCGTCGCGCAGCTCGTCCGTCAGCCGCCCCTGTGATCCGGCTCGGCCAGTCAATTCGCCGACCCGATCTCTGATGGGCCGCCACGGCTTATCATTCACCGAGGATCCATGCTGCGCCCGTCTGGGCGTTGGGCATGCTAGGGGGTGATGCCGAGTAGGCGCGCCGCGGCCGCCGCGCGCGGCGTACAGGCAGAGACCGCAGCCATCACCAGTCCCGGTGCAACCATGGAGCCTGCCGAACGTCTCTAGTTGTTGAGAGCGCATAAGGCACACTCA
>JAVEES010000178.1 GCA_030840285.1 Pseudonocardiales bacterium | reverse complement strand
AAGCTCGCGGTACCGCTTTATTCGCGGCGATATCTGCAGCGCCGCGGACCTCGACCAGGCGCTGCCCGGCCACGACGTGCTGGTGAACTTTGCCGCCGAATCCCACGTCGACCGTTCGATCACCGGTGCCGCCGATTTCATCCAGACCAATGTGCTGGGTGCGCAGCAGGTGTTCGATGCGGCTCTGCGGCACAAGGTCGGGCGGGTCGTCCACATCTCCACCGACGAGGTCTACGGCTCGATCGACCAGGGCTCCTGGCGCGAGGATCACCTGCTCGAGCCCAACTCGCCCTATTCGGCGGCCAAGGCCGGATCGGACCTGATCGCGCGGGCCTACGCCCAGAGTTACGGGCTGGACATCTCGATCACCCGCTGCTCGAACAACTATGGCCCGTACCACTTCCCCGAGAAGGTCATCCCGCTGTTCGTGACGAACCTGCTGGACGGGAAGAAGGTTCCCCTGTACGGCGAGGGTGCCAACGTGCGCGACTGGCTCTACGTCGCCGATCACTGCCGTGGCATCCAGCTCGTGGTCGAAAACGGCAAGGCCGGCGAGTTCTACAACATCGGTGGCGGCCGTGAGCTGTCCAACAAGGAGCTCACCGAGAAGCTGCTGGAGGCCACCGGACGTGACTGGTCCTACGTCCAGCCGATCGAGGATCCCCGCGGTGGCGGGCATGATCTGCGGTACTCGGTGGACTACTCGAAAACGGCGGAGCTCGGTTACAAGCCGCAGATGACCTTCGAAGAGGGTCTCGCCCAGACCGTGCAGTGGTATCGCGACAACCGCGACTGGTGGGAACCGCTCAAGGAGAGTGCCGCGGTCGCCCACATCGAGAAGGTCTGATGAGCGCTGCGGCGAAGAGCCAGAGGATCTGAGAATGCGCTGGTTGATTACCGGCGCGCACGGGCAGGTCGGGACCGATCTGCAACGAGTGCTCGCCGAAGCGTCATCGCAGGCTGCCACGGTGCGCGCTGTGGGATCAGGCGAACTCGATATCACCGACCGCGCTGCGATCGCCTCCACGGTGGCGGACTTCGCTCCGGACGTCATCATCAATGCCGCGGCCTACACAGCGGTTGACGCGGCCGAGACGGACGAGGACCGCGCCTACGCCGTGAACGCCACCGGGCCCGCCCTGCTCGCGGCCGAGGCAGCCCGCGCGGGCGCGAAGCTGGTCCACATCTCCACCGACTACGTCTTCGCCGGCGATGCGGATTCGCCCTATGAAGTCGATGCTTCTACTGATCCGCGCTCTGCCTACGGCCGCACCAAGCTGGCCGGCGAGCAGGCGGTACGCGAGCTGGCACCCGAGCATGGCTATGTCGTTCGGACGGCGTGGGTCTACGGCGCCACCGGCTCCAACTTCGTCAAAACGATGGCCAAGCTCGAACGCTCCCACGACACCGTGAGCGTCGTCGATGACCAGCGCGGCTCACCCACCTGGTCAGCTGACCTGGCCCGAGCTCTGGTGGAGCTGGCCCGTTCCGATGCTCCGGCCGGCGTGTATCACTGCACGAACGCTGGCGATACGACCTGGTGCGGCTTGACCCGCGCGATCTTCGAGGAGCTCGGTGCCGATCCGGGACGGGTTTTGCCCACTACCAGCGCGGCATTCCCTCGTCCGGCGCCGCGACCGGCATTCTCGGTTCTCGGCGACAAGGCTTGGCGCGCGGCCGGACTGACGCCGTTGCGAGACTGGCGCGAGGCACTGCATGCCTCGTTCGAAGAGGCGGGTGAGGCTCTCCGTGAGCACGCAGAGCGATGAACTGGTGGCGCGAAGGACGGGCCGCACCGTGACCCAACCTGGCATATTGCAATACCGGAGTTTGATCTGGAACTTCGCACAGCGCGACCTGAAGGCCCGCTTCAAGGGCACCGCGGTGGGCTGGGTGTGGTCGCTTATCCTGCCGATAGCCTCGCTGCTGACCTACACCCTCGTCGCCCACTACGTCTTCAAGGGACGCGCGCCGGTTTTCGGCAATGGTCACAAGGAGAACTTCGCCGTCTGGCTGTTCGCGGGTCTGACGGCCTGGGGGTTCTTCGCCAACGGGCTGAACACCGCGATCGGCGCGCTGCTCGGCGCCGGTCCACTGATCAAGAAGATCTACTTCCCGGCTTATGCGCCGGTGCTCGGATCGATCCTGGCTGTCGTCGTCCAGAGCCTCATCGAACTCGGGCTGGTACTTGTCAGCGTGGCGCTGGTGGGCGGCGGCAACATCGGCTGGACCTGGCTACTGATCCCTGCCTGGGCCGGGCTGTTCCTGGTTTTCGTCTCCTCGGTCTCGATGATCTTCGCGATCGCCAACATCTTCTTCCGCGACCTCGCCCACCTCGTCGCGGTCTTCCTGCAATTGCTTTTCTACGCCACGCCTGTGCTGTATCAGGAGAACGTGCTCGGACATGGGCGGGCACACAAGGTTCTCGTCAGCAACCCGGTCGGCCAGTTCGTGAACCTCTTCCGCGATCTCGTCTATGGTCTGGTTCCCGGCGCCTGGGGCAGCTGGCTCTACGTCTTCGGATGGACAGTGGTGGCACTCGCCGGCGCGGTGTGGGTCTTCAAGCGGCACGGCCGGGATCTGAGCGAGGAACTGTGACGGATAGCCAGAACGCATTGCTGATGGATCAGGGCCGCGAGGCCGATCCGTCCGGTGTCAGCGGCGAGATCGCAATCGAGGTCAAGAATCTGTCCAAGAAGTTCCGGCTCGCGACCGAGCGGCGCGATTCGCTCAAGGAGCGTTTCGTCAAGGGCAGCGGCCGTTACGAGGAGTTCTGGGCGCTGCGTGACGTCAGCTTCTCGATCCCGCGGGGCTCGACCTTCGGGTTGATCGGTCACAACGGTTCAGGCAAGTCGACACTGCTGAAGACCCTTGCGGGTATCTACCGGCCGACCAGCGGCGCGGTGGTCGCCGATGGCCGGATCTCGGCGCTGCTGGAACTCGGGGCGGGTTTTCACGGCGAACTGTCCGGCCGCGAGAACGTCTACCTCAACGGCGCCATCCTGGGCCTGAGTCGCAAGCAGATCGACGACGCGATGGAGGACATCATCGCTTTCGCCGGACTGGAAGAATTCATCGATACACCGGTGAAGGTCTACAGCTCCGGCATGTACGTCCGGCTCGGGTTCTCGATCGCGGTCACGGTGGATCCAGAAATTCTGATCGTCGACGAGATCATCGCGGTGGGCGATGAGGAATTCCAGCGCAAGTGTTATGACCACCTCTACGAACTGCGTCGTAAGGGCACCACGATCGTCCTCGTCACGCACTCACTCGGTGTAGTCGCGGACCTCTGTGACCAAGCCGCCTGGCTCGACCATGGCAGGCTCAGGGCGGTTGGCCCGGCGCGCGACGTTATCGACGAGTACCTCGGCGACGTGAACCAGAAGGAAGCCAACGCGCACGCCGCCGCCGGTGAGGTGGCTGAGGCCGACGGTGGCCGAACCGCTCGGCTGGGCTCCGGCGAGATTCGGATAACAAGCGTCGAATTCCTCGACCCGGACGGCGTTTCCAGCGGCTTTCTCTCGACGGGGGAGCCAGCCACCGTGAGGATGCACTATCGCGCTGAGTCCGATCTGCCGTCGGTCACCTTCGGACTGAGCTTCACGCATGAGTCGGGAGTCCTGATCGCCGGACCGAACTCGGGGTACGGAGACCGCTCGCTGGCGGTCAAGGCCGGTACCGGTTTCGTCGACTACGTCGTTGACCAGCTTCCGCTGCAGCCATCAACGTTCCTAATATCGGCAGCGGCCGCGGACCACGGCCACGTATACGACTATCGTGATCGTGCTTTCGAGTTGCGGGTTCGTGCCCAAGAGGCTGTGACCGAACCCGGAATCACCCGGATCTACGGCAGTTGGACGCTGAACCCAAACACGGCCTCCGTGCAGGTCGGGGAGGAATGGTCTTGATCACCGCCGATACCTTGTCGCGAATGCTGCACGCGCTGTCCACCGGATATCCGGACCGCGCGCTGAACCTGATCGCGACCGACGCGGCGCTGGAGGATTACGAACGCGCTCCGTTGACCGAGGCGATCCAGCACAGTACCGACCCGAGCGGTCAGGCGCGCGCTCTCGGTGACGCCTTCCTGTTGCTCGAGGCGGATCAGGCAATCGTCAACGAGTGTTACCGGTGCGCCTTCTACACCGGTGATTATTGGGCCGAACTATCGGACAACCCGCTGTACGCACATTTCTTGGCCAACCGAAGCGGGGCCGTGCTCGACAAGTGGATCCACTACTTCCCCATCTACACCCGTCATCTCGACCGCTTCCGCAATCTTCCGGTCCGAGTGCTCGAGATCGGTGTCTACCGCGGCGGCGGACTGGATATGTGGTCGCGTTACCTCGGCCCGGAGGCCAAGCTCGTCGGGCTGGACATCGACGATGCCGCGGTACGCGCCGTGCGTGGAAAGTTTCCGGTGGTCCTGGGGGACCAGGAGGACCCGGAAGTATTGCGTCGTATCTCAGAGGAGTACGGACCGTTCGACGTGATCATCGACGACGGTGGCCACACCATGGGCCAGCAGATCGTGACAGCCGAGACGCTGTTTCCGATGCTTGTCGAGGGCGGGGTTTTCATAGTCGAGGACACCCATACGTCCTACTGGTCAGAATTCGGCGGTGCGCTCAAGGGGGATCACACGTTCATCGAGTGGTCCAAAAATCGCATCGACGATCTGCATTCCCGGCACGAGCCACGGATCGAGCCGAACAGCGTGTGGGCGACCGAGGTCAACGGCATGCACATCTATGACAGCGTCGTGGTGCTGGAGAAGAAGCATCGTTTCCGGCCCTTCAACGAGGTGGCCGGTACGTCCTCCTACCTGTTCGCGGAACGGTTCAGCGAGGTTATCGGCAACGAGTTGCTGGCGACCCGTGACGCCGCGTTGCTGGAGCGCGACCAGTTGCGAGCAAAGCTCCAGGGCGTGACGGACGAGGAAGTCCCCGCTGTGGAGCCGTCCTTGGCACCTCGCGATAGCGAGGCGGAGATCCTTCTGTTGCGTAACGAGCTAGTGAAGACCCGCGCCCAGCTGGCCGAGCTCGATAAGCAGGCTACGGACGTGGAGAAGGAGCTGATCGAGACGCGCAATGACCTGCTGGAGAGCTGGCAACAGGTCAAGAACATGCGCAAGACGGTGAGCTGGCGTCTTACGGCACCACTGCGTTCTGTGCGGAGGGCGCGCGGCCGGTGATGTTTCTTTCTCGCTCGCGGCGTCCGGTCGTGATGGATGAAGTGATCGGACAGGTGCTGTGTGAGAGCGGCTCACCGCTCGACTTCGGAACTCCGGACCGGGTCGCCTTGCTGGTGCACTGGTCGCGGTCAGCGAAGGTTTCCCGCTCCTTCCGGACCATGGTGCGAGCTTTCTGCGACATCGGCTACCAGACGGTCGTGGTGTCGGCCTGCGAGGCTCCCGAGCCCTTGGACTGGGGTGGCGGCCTGCCGCCTGGCGTTCTCGTTCTGCGCAAACCCAACATCGGTTATGACTTCGGCTCGTGGGCGGTGGGGCTGGGTCTGCTGCCCTCGATCGCGAGCGCACCCTACGTGATCCTCGCCAATGACAGCGTGGTCGGACCGTTCACGGACCTGGCTGGGGTAGTGGCGAACTTCGAGCGAACCGAGGGCGACGTCTGGGGCTTGACCGACACGCGGCAGTTCTTCCACCACTTGCAGAGTTACTTTCTGGGGTTTCGCCACGGCGTACTGGCCGAGCGGCCGTTGCAAGAATTCTGGGCGGGCGTTCGCGAGGAGCGAAACAAGTGGGAGATCATCAAGCACAACGAACTCGCGCTGAGCACTCTGTTCTACC
>JAVEES010000159.1 GCA_030840285.1 Pseudonocardiales bacterium | reverse complement strand
ATCGGTGGTCGGGCCCACCCTGGGCGGGGTGTTCTCCGAATACGTCTCCTGGCGCTGGATCTTCTTCATCAACATCCCGCTGTGCCTGCTTGCCGCGGCCATGATCGTCCGAAACTTCTCCGAACGGGTCGAGCGATCGAGTCCCCGCATCGACTACCGCGGCGCCGCGTTGCTCACCACCGGCTGCACGCTGCTGATCCTGGGCGTGCTGGAGGGCGGCCAGTCGTGGGCCTGGTTGTCCTTACCGGGAATCGCGATTCTGGTGATCGGTGCCCTGCTCATCGCCGGATTCATCTTCACCGAACGCCGGGTTGCCGAACCCGTCCTGCCGTTGTGGGTGTTCAGCCGCCGGCTGCTGCTCACCAGCAGCTTGGTATCGGCGGGGGTGGGCGCGATCGTGCTGGGCCTCACCTCCTACATCCCGACGTTCGTGCAGGACGTCCTGGGCACCGGACCGGTCATTGCGGGCTTCGCCCTGGCGACCCTGACGTTGGGGTGGCCGATCGCCGCCTCGCAAGCAGGCAGGGTTTACCTGCGCATCGGCTTCCGGCGCTGCGCGCTGATCGGAAGCGCGTTCGTGGTGGCCGGCACCGCCCTGTTGATCCTGCTCGGCGAGTCCTCCAGCGTTGCCCAGGTCGCGGTGACCTGTTTCGTGATCGGCCTCGGTATGGGCCTGGTCGCGCCGCCGACCCTCATCGCGGCTCAGTCGACAGTGGGCTGGCAGGAGCGCGGCGTGGTCACCGGCAACAACCTGTTCTGCCGCTCACTGGGCAGTGCGCTCGGCGTCGCGGTGTTCGGGGCGATCGCCAACGCCACCATCGGTTCATCCATGCAGTCAGGGCAGTCGGGGCAGTCGGGGCACGAATCACGGGCCGTCCTCAGCTCTGCCACCCAGCACGTGTTCATCGCCGTTGCGGCGCTGTCGCTCCTGATGACTCTGGCGGTGATCTGCATGCCGCGCCACGAGGGTGCCCTGCTCGCCAGCGAGCCGGCTGTCCCCGAAGGCGTCGGCCCGCAGCCAGCCGTTCCGTAACCACGCGACGCCTATTTTTTGGGCTAGCTCGCCGCTATCCGGAACACCGGGAACCCGCGAGCCACCTCGGCCAGTCGCTCGTCCGGCGAGTTCGCATCCAGATCCTCGAAGAACATCCCTACCTCGAACTTCCAGCGCCGCAGGTACTCGCGCAGGATGCTCGGCTTGGCGTCGTCGGACAGTTCCTCAGCAGCGAAGGGTTCACTGCGCCGGCCGAGCTTGAGCTCGCCCGAGCCGGCCGCACGCAGGTTGCGAACCCACTGGGCGTCACCGCGCGGCGCCACCAGGTAGCGCTGCCCCTCGACCGTCAGCAGGTTGACCGGCGTGGCGCGCCACTCGCCGCTCTTGCGGCCACGGACCCTGAGTACCCGCGAGCCCCAGATGCTGACCCCGAGCAGCGTAAGTCGGCGCACGAGGCGGTTGAAGACGTTGCGGGTAAACCAGCCGGGCTCCAGGTAACGCGGTTGATCGCTCATCGGTCTCGTCCTGTTCGAGTAGGTTCTACCGTGCGAGAGCACTGCTCTCGTTCTGTCAGGTCCATGATGCACGCTTGAGATTGAAGAAGCAAGAGCAGTGCTCTCGGTTTATGACAGTGATCTTCCATCCCCGGCGAGCGGCGGACGCAGCATTGCCAGAGCACCTGACAGACTGGTTGCGCACCTCGGTCAGGGAATCGAATTTGGGAGTTGCTGATGGAGCCGGTACGCCGCCCTTCCACCTTCGGCGTTGTCGGCAGCGGCTGGCGCGCCGAATTCTTCGTTCGGCTCGCAGGCCTGCTGCCAGCTGAGTTGACCTTGGTCGGCGCGGCGGTGCGGCGTCCGGAGGCCGCTGAGCTGATCACCGAGCGCTGGGCCGTTCCGGCCTACTTATCGCCCGCTGAGCTGGTGAATCGGCAGCGGCCGGACTTCGTCGTCGCGGCGGTTCCGTGGGCGGCAACTCCTGTCGTGGTGACGGAGTTGGTCCAGGCCGGTGCCCGGGTTCTCTGCGAGACGCCGCCCGCTCCCGACGTCGCCGGGCTGCGTGAGTTGTGGTCCGCTGTCGGCAACAGCCGCAAGGTTCAGGTAGCCGAGCAATACCTGTTGATGCCCGGTCATGCTGCCCGGCGCGAGCTCGTGCGACGGGGCGTCATCGGCACTCCTACCTCGGTACACGTCTCCTCGACTCACGGTTATCACGCCGTCTCGCTGATGCGCGGCCTGCTCGGAGCCGGCTTCGGCCCCGTGACGGTCACCGGTTCGACGTTCACCGCACCGCTGGTCGACCCGCTGAGCAGGGCCGGTTGGACGGATGACGACACCGCCAAGCCGGCGACCACCGTGCTGGCCACGATCGACTTCGGCCAGCAGCAATCAGGGCTTTACGACTTCACCGACAACCAGTGGCACAACCAGCTCCGGCTTCGGCGGATCGTGGTGCGCGGCAGCCATGGCGAAATTGCCGACGACACGGCCGTCCGGCTTGCTGGCGCGCGCACGATTCTCAGATCGAGCCTGACCCGGTCCCAGCTGGGCTATGACCTTAACCTGGATGGATACGACACCGAGCACATCGCCTTCGACGGTTCGGTGCTCTACCGCAACCCGTTCCTCGGCCTTCGCCTGATGGACGAGGAGATAGCCATCGCCTCGCTGATGACCGCGACGGGCGCGTGGTCACGCGAGGAAGGACCGGCGCCCTACCCGTTGGCGGAGGGGTGCCAGGACCATCTCATCGCGCTGGCCATCGACCAGGCGTGTGCGGCCGGGACGGTGGTTACCACGCAGGTCGAACCGTGGGCGGAATGAGCAGGCCCTAGAGGTAGCCGGCGGTGCGGATCGGCGGTGGACTAGCGTTGAAGATATGCCTGAGGAAACCTACTGGCTGAGTTATCGGCCATCTGCCGAAGTACTGGAACCGCGCGCCTGGACGTCGAGTGACGCGGCGGAGCTGAGCCTGTCGGGTGATTGGAAGTTCCGCTATTCGACCCGTGCGGACGGGCCGGCCGATTTCACGGATAGCGACTTCGATGACTCGTCGTGGGACGTGTTGGCCGTTCCCGCGCACTGGCAGCTGCAGGGCTATGGCGCGCCCGCATATACGAATATCCGCTACCCGTTCCCGGTCGACCCGCCACGGGTGCCGACCGACAATCCGACCGGCGACTACCGCACCCGGTTCGAGATTCCCCAGTCCTGGAAAGCCGGTCGAGGCGATCGCCTGCTCATCCGGTTCGACGGCGTGGACTCCTGTGCCAGGGTCTGGCTGAACGGCCGTCCGGTGGGCGTCACGTCGGGAAGCCGGCTGGCGGCCGAGTTCGATGTCACCGATATCCTCGAGCGGACCGGCGAGAACGTGCTGGCGGTGCGGGTCCACCAATGGTCCTCGGGCAGCTACCTCGAGGATCAGGACATGTGGTGGATGTCGGGGATCTTCCGCGACGTGAGCCTGCTCAGCCGTCCGGCCGAAGGCATCGATGACTTCTTCGTCCATGCCGACTATGACCCGGCGACCGGCGCCGGTGAACTCCGGGTCGACACGAACGGCGTGGCGGCGCTGCGCGTCCCGGAACTGGGGATCGACGTATCGGCCGGCGAGACAGTCCATGTTGACAACGTTGAACCGTGGTCGGCCGAAGTCCCGCGGCTCTATGACGGCGTGCTGGTCAGCGCCGGCGAGACGGTGCCGCTGCGGATCGGTTTCCGGCGCATCGAGATCACCGACGGCGTTCTGCTGGTGAATGGTCGCCGGGTCCTCTTCAAGGGCGTCAACCGGCATGAATTCGATCCCGACCGGGGCCGCAGCGTCACCGAGGACGTGATGCGCCAGGACGTCCTGCTGATGAAGCAGCACAACATCAACTCGGTCCGCACGAGCCACTACCCGCCGCACCCGCGCTTCCTGGAACTCTGTGATGAATACGGCTTGTACGTCGTGGACGAGTGCGACCTCGAAACCCATGGATTCTTCCCGCCCGGTTGGGCGCCACCGGAGGAGGAAGGCTGGCCGATCCTGCCTGACAACCCGGCCGAGGCCGAGGCCTGGCGCGAGGAACTCGTCTGGCGGATGCGGCGGATGGTCGAGCGTGACAAGAACCATCCGAGCATCGTCATGTGGTCACTGGGCAATGAGAGTGGCAGCGGGCAAAACCTCGGAGCCATGGCCGACTGGACCCGGCAGCGCGATCCTTCCCGGCCGTTGCACTACGAGCGGGACTGGTCCTGCCGGTATGTCGATGTCTACAGCAGGATGTACTCATCGCATGCCGAGGTCGAAGAGATCGGCAAGCGGGAGGAGCCGACCTTCGCCGATCCCGACCTGGATGCCCGCCGGCGCCAGATGCCCTTCATCCTCTGCGAATATGCGCATGCGATGGGTAACGGCCCGGGCGGCCTCACCGAATATCAGGAACTGTTCGAGAAGTACCCGCGCTGCCAAGGCGGATTCGTCTGGGAGTGGATCGATCACGGCCTGCGCGTCCGTGGCGATGAGGGCGAGTTCTACGCCTACGGTGGCGATTTCGGGGAACCGCTGCATGACAGCAACTTCGTAGCCGACGGCCTGCTGTTTCCCGATCGCACGCCCTCACCGGGGCTGTTGGAGTTCAAGAAGGTCATCGCGCCGGTGCGAATGACGATCGATGGGGACGAACTCCTGATCGAGAACCTTTATGAGGTAAGGGATCTGTCGTCGCTGCGCTTTGAATGGAGCCAGGCAGCCGAAGGCGTCGAGGTGGCCTCGGGTGAGCTAGTGATCGGCGCGGTACCGGCCGGCGGCTCGACCAGGGTGGCCCTGCCGCGACTGCAAGCTAGCGATGTCGAAACGTCGCTGACGGTTCGCGCCCTACTCGCCGAGGACGAGCTCTGGGCCTCGCGCGGTCATGAGATTGCGTGGACGCAGGCTCTCACGAGTGGCCCCGTGCCGAGCAGGCCGCGCTCGGGCCATCGACCCGCGAGCACCAGTGCCGGGATCGAGCTGGGCGCGGGCCTATTCGACCCCGCTACCGGACGGCTCGTCCGGCTCGGTGGCCTCGAGCTCGAAGGCCCTCGCCTGGACGTGTGGCGCGCCCCGATCGACAACGAACGAGCTTTCGCGCGCGAGCCTTTCGAGCCGGCCTGGCGCGAACTCGGCCTTCACCGGATGCAACATCGGATCGACGGCATCGAGATCGGCGACGAACTGGTGGTCCGCAGCCGGGTTGCGCCCGCGGCCACCCGGCTCGGTTTCGCGGTCAGCTATCGCTGGACCGCCTTCGAGCAGTATTTGCAGTTGAGCGTCGAGATCGCTCCGGAAGGTGACTGGACGCTGCCGCTGCCCAGGGTCGGCGTGCGAATGGCGGCGCCTGGCGAGCTGGCCGACGTCGAGTGGTACGGATCGGGTCCTGGCGAGGCCTATCCGGACAGCAGGCAGGCCGTCCGGGTAGGACGGTTCTCCGCGACCGTCGAGGAGCTGCAGACGCCTTACGTCTTCCCGCAGGAGAACGGCCAGCGGGCAGACGTTCGCTGGATGAACATCGTCGGCCCGCATGGCGGGGGCCTGCGGATCGAGGGGGATCCGCTCGTTGACGTCACGGTTCGAAACTGGACCAGCGAGGCGCTGGATGCGGCTCGCCACCCCAACGAGCTCAGTCCCGACGGGCGGCTGTGGGTGAACATCGATCATGCCCAGAACGGCCTGGGCTCTGCCTCCTGCGGGCCAGGCGTGCTGCCGGCGTACAGGTTGGCGGCCCGCCCGACGACCTTCTCGCTGCGACTCTCGCCGTTGTGAGCACTCCGCCGAGAACTGTGACGCTTGGCGCGGTGAGCACTGCGCCGGGCGAACTGTCGGGGCCGGCTGGTACATCTGTGCGGTGACCTCAGCCAGCCCCACCGCCGTCGATCGCCGCGCCTTGCGTGAAGAGGCCGAGCGGCAGCTGCGTGCTCTTGCGGGGGACCATGCCTCCTTGCGGGAGGATCAGTGGTCGGCCATCGAGGCGCTCGCAGTGGATCGCCGGCGAGCGCTCGTCGTGCAGCGGACCGGCTGGGGCAAATCGGCTGTGTATTTCGTCTCGACCGCGTTGCTCCGGGCGCGCGGGGCGGGGCCGACCGTCATCGTGTCACCGCTGCTGGCGCTCATGCGTAACCAGATTGCCGCCGCGGAACGGGCCGGTATCCGTGCTGCCACCGTCAACTCGACGAATGCCGAGGCGTGGAGTGAGACCTACGCCGCCATCAGGGCCGGCGACGTCGATGTCCTGTTGCTCTCGCCGGAGCGCCTCAACAATCCGGATTTCCGCGACAACGTGCTGCCACAACTGGCGGCAACCTGCGGCCTGCTGGTCGTTGACGAGGCGCATTGCATCAGCGACTGGGGCCATGACTTCCGGCCCGACTTCCGCCGGCTGCGAACGCTGCTGCCCGAGTTACCGTCCGGCATTCCGGTGCTGGCAACGACCGCGACGGCCAACCTGCGGGTCGTGGACGATGTCCGCGACGTGCTCGGTATCGGCAGCGGTGACAGCGATGTCCTCGTCCTGCGTGGAAATCTGGATCGGGAGTCACTGCAGCTTGGGGTCCTGCAACTACAGTCCACCGGCCGGCGGCTTGCCTGGCTGGCCCGGCATCTGGATGACCTACCGGGATCGGGCATCATCTACACGCTGACCGTCGCAGGTTCGCAAGAGGTAGCCGATTACCTGCGTGAGCGCGGGCACCGGGTGGCTGCGTACTCGGGCCAGACCGAACAGGCTGAGCGCCTTGCCGCCGAAGACGATCTCATCAACAACCGGGTGAAGGCACTGGTCGCCACGTCCGCGCTCGGCATGGGTTTTGACAAGCCAGACCTCGGATTCGTCGTCCATTTCGGTGCACCGTCCTCTCCGATCGCGTACTACCAGCAGGTCGGGCGCGCCGGGCGTGGTGTCGCCAGCGCCCAGGTAGTCCTGCTGCCGGGATCGGAGGACCAGGCGATTTGGGATTACTTCGCCTCGGTCGGCTTCCCGAGCGAGCGGCAAGTTCGCACAGCCCTGACGGTGCTCGGGGACAGCCCGACTCCGTTGAGTACCGCGGTCCTCGAGACCCGGGTAGACCTGTCGCGCTCCCGGCTGGAGACGATGCTGAAGGTGCTGGACGTCGACGGCGCCGCTCGGCGAGTGGCGGGTGGCTGGACAGCAACCGGACAGTCCTGGACCTATGACAGTGAGCGGTATCAGAAAGTCTCGGCGTCCAGGGCTGCTGAGCAGGCGGCCATGCGTGAATACATCGCTTCGACACGGTGTCGGATGCGCTTCCTGCGTGAACAGCTGGACGACCCGGCGGCGGGCGACTGTGGACGCTGTGACAACTGCGGCGGGCTGAGGTTGGATGACGAGGTCTCGCAGGACGAGGTGAGCGCGGCCACCGCGACGTTACGCAGGCCCGGCGTGGCGATCGAGGCCCGGCGGCAGTGGCCGGCCGCCATGCCCGGTCTCGGCGTCGAGGTGAAAGGCAAGATCGCGGCCTCCGAATCTGCCCAGCCAGGACGTGCGGTGGCGCGCTTTACCGATCTTGGTTTCGGACCCAGGGTGCGGGCCGTGCTCGCCGAGGGGCAGGCCGATGCCGACGTGCCCGACGAGCTGCTGGAGGCCACCGTGCGGGTGCTCTCGGCGTGGGACTGGAAGCAGCGCCCGGCGGCCGTTGCCCAGGTCGGCTCGCTCCGGCGGCCGAGGCTGATCTCGAGCTGGGCAACCAAGATCTGCACGATCGGGCGGCTGCCCTACCTCGGCGAGGTCGTCCACCGCGGTAGTTCCGCGACCGCTCGCTCCAACAGCGCCCAACGACTGAAGGCCGTCTGGGACGCCTACGAGCTGCCGGACGGCCTGGTAACCGCGCTGTCCGGCGCCCAGCGCGGCCAGGCCGTCCTGCTGGTCGACGACTTCACCGACACCGGCTGGACCTTGACCGTGGTGACACGGCTGCTGCGTCGAGCCGGAGCCGGTGAGGTCTACCCGCTCGTCCTCGGCATCAGGAGCTAGCCGGCCTTGCCTGTTCCGTGATCAAGTCGCGTTTCGCGCTGCTGTAGCGACCGCTAACGCGACTTGATCAACGACGATCGGCCATCCGATCAGCCCGGCAGGTTCAGGTCCGCGAGATTGGCAAGTTGCCGTTCCTCTCGCTCGACTGCGTGCTTGATCTGATCCGAATCCATCGCCAGGCTCACCGCGTAGTAGAAGATCACCAGGCTGAACGCGATCACGGTCACCAGGTCGACCCATTCAGGAAGCGTCTCGTGTGCACCCTTGCCGTAGCGGCCGAGCAGCCCGATGATCGTCATGCCGATCAGCCAGGGCCAGATCCAGGACGCGGCGCGCCAGTCGATGTCCGAGCGTCGCAGGGTGTTCGAGCGTCGCAGCGCGATCTCGAAAAGCACCCGACCCAGGAAGATGCCGGTCAGCAGTTTCCACGTCGCCTCGAAGCCGCTCCAGTAGATGATGAGGTTCGCGGCGATGAACCCGATCGGATTGAGCAGTTTCGGATACGGCAATCGGTAGGGGCGTGGGCGCTCGCCGTCTTTCTGCTGCAGGGCGGCCAGCGACACCGGCGCGAAGGCGTACATGATCGCAGTCGCTGAGGTGACCAGACCGACCAGAGACTTCCAGCTCGGGAACGGCAGGAATGCCAGTTCACCGATGACGAAGGCCAGCAGGATGGAGTAGAGCGGCACGCCTGCCTTGTTGACCTTGGTCAGCTTGTCCGGCAGCACCTCCTCCTCGCCGAGGGCATAGGACAGCCGCGCCGACGTTCCGACGTAGACCAGGCCAGTCCCGGCGGGGGAGGCCACCGCGTCGACCAGCAGGATGGTGCCCAGCCACCCGGCGCCGGCAGCCACCGCCAGGGTGTAGTACGGCCCGAAGTCGCCGGCGCCGATCGGGTTTGCCCAGCCGTTGACGAGGTTCTTCGGATTCAGCGATCCGATGAAGGCAATCTCGAGTGCCACGTAGACAGCCGCGCCGATGAGCATGGCGGTGATGACGGCGCGCGAGACGTCCCGCCTCGGATTCTTTGCTTCGCCCGCCATCTGAACCGCTTGCTCGAAGCCCTGCAGGGCGAAGACGACGCCGGCCGGCAGCGCGGCGAAGATGCCGTGCGCGCCGAAGGGGGCGAACCCGCCGCCGGCGTGGAAGTTCGAGACGTGGAAGCTCAGGGTCACCAGCACCACGACGGTGACCACTGGAACCAGCGTCTTCCAGATGACCATCACCCCGTTGCTCTCCGACAGCAACTTGGCGCCGGCGAGATTGATGATCGTGAACAGCAGCATCGCCGCGGAGGCCACGATGAAACCGGTTGCGTTCAGCGTGCCGTTCTCGTGGACCATCACCAGATGCTGCTTTGCCCACGGGGTGCTGGACAGGTACGAGATGCTCGCCTCGACCTCGATCGGCGCAATCGTGACTGCCTGCAACCAGGCGGCCCACCCAGCGGTGAAGCCAGCCAGGGCTCCGAAGGCGAAGTAGGGAAAGCGCGCCGTGCCGCCTGCCACCGGATAAGCCGCTCCGAGCTCGGCGTGAATGAGCGCCAGCACGATGAGCATCAGGGCAGCGAGAATCCAGGACAACAGCGATGCAGGTCCCGCGGCTTCGGCCGCGAAGAGCGCCCCGAGTAGCCAACCGGAACCGATGATCGAACCAAGCGAGACGAACATCAGGCCCCAGAAGCCGACGGACCTTTTCAGCTCTCGTGCCGCGGGTTCTTCAACGGTTCGCGTCAACGCGACACCTCCGACTAGTTCAGGAATGGGGCGCGCGCCATAGTGCAGGGAGTTGATCTTCTAAGTCAACGAATTGCCGGAAAGACTCAGCTATCTCCCGATATTGGTAGTTGACTGGATACGTTGCGGAACCCCGGCCTCTCTTGATCAACTCGCGCCTCGTGCGCCTATCGCAGCCCCAAACGTGAGTTGATCAACGAACGTCGGGGGATGGCGCGCGATTAGGCCAAGGCACACTGGATGCTGATGAGCGGCGACGAAACACCTCCCAATGGCCCGGCGCGCAGGCAGTTCCTGCGCGGAGCGGGCCTGCTGACCGGCGGTCTGGCGGTCGGTGGGACGGTTGGGGCGATCGTCGGCGACCGGGGCGCCAACAACGGAGCCGCGGCCGACTCGAGAGCCCAGGCCACCGTCTCGACAGCCCAGCAAGCCGCTACCCAGCCGGGTCAGTCGTCGAGCACCTTTCACGGCAGTCATCAGGCCGGCATCACCGATCACCCGCCGGCCCACCTGCGGTTCGTGGCACTCGATCTGGCACCGGCGACCCTGGCGGGCAAGAAACCGGCCATCGCCGAATTGCAGAAGGCGCTGAGCGACGCGGCCTCCAGCATGACGTCGGGGAACTGGATCACCCCGCAGGGCTTGGTGGCCCAGGGCCTCGACGCCCGGGGCCTGACGGTGACCTTCGGTTTCGGGCCCCGGCTGATACGGGCCGCCGGCGAGCAACTGCCGGGACCGCTGGCGCCCATTCCGGCCTTCCCCACCGACGAACTCGACCCCGCGCGTACCGGCGGAGACCTCGGTATCCAGATCTGCGCCCCGGACGAACTGCTGGCCTCCTCAGTCGCGCAGGCGCTGGTAGAGCTGGCGGCGCCTGCCGCGCAGCCGCGCTGGATGCAGTCCGGATTCCTGCCCGGCGCGAACGCGCAGGACCCCAACGGCACTCCTCGCAACCTGATGGGCCAGCTCGACGGGACCGACAACCCAGTCGGCTCGCGGCTCGAGCTGGCGATCTGGGTCAGCGGCAACGTCGGCCCGTCCTGGATGGCCGGTGGCACCTACCTGGTCTGCCGCCGGATCCGGATGCTGCTCGCCGACTGGCACAAGCTCGCGGTTCCGGCCAGGGAGGCGGTGATCGGTCGCCGGCTGGACAGCGGTGCGCCTCTCAGCGGTGGAACCGAGCACTCGACGCCCAGCTTCAGCGCGCTCGGCGCCGACGGCCGGCCGATCATCGCCAGGAATGCGCACCTGCGCCTGACACACCCCGCGACGAACGCGGGTTCGACCATGCTGCGCCGGGGCTACTCCTACGACGAGGGTTTGCGCGCCGATGGGACGGCCCAGGCGGGGCTGTTCTTCCAGGCGTTCCAGACCGACCCCCGCTCGGTCTTCGTCCCGATCCAGCAACGACTCGCCGCCACGGACGCGTTGTCGCCCTTCATCAGGCACGAGGGTTCGGCCCTTTTCGCGGTGCCGCCGGGAGGCCCTCAGGGCAGCTGGGTCGGACAGGGCCTGCTGGGCTGACATCCCGCTGACTCTGAAGAAGGCCTTTGTTCGGCGGATCAGCCGAGTTCGCGCAGCGCCGGGAGAACCTGTTCGCTGAAGGTCTGCAGGAACCGTGCCTGATCGTGCCCTGGTGCGTGGAAGACCAGGTGGTTGAAGCCGTAGTCCACGTACTGCTTGATCTGCTTGATTGCCGCTTCGGGATCGGAGACGACGATCCAGCGCGAGGCGACCTGCTCGATCGGCAGCGCATCCCCGGCGGCCTGCATCTCGATCGGGTCGTGCAGCCCGTGCTTCTGCTCGGCGGTGAGCGCCAGCGGAGCCCAGAAGCCGCAGTTCTGCAGGGCTTGCTCGGGGTCCGGGTCCCAGGACAGCTTGATCTCGATCATCCGGTCGATCGAATCCGACGGCTTACCCGCCTTGTCCAGGCCCTCCTGGACCGCTGGCAGCAGCTTGTCGGTGTAGAGCTCCGGTCCCTTGCCCGAGGTGCAGATGAACCCGTCGCCGACCCGTCCGGCGTACCGCGCGACCAGCGGGCCGCCGGCCGCCACGTAGATCGGTACCGGCTTGTCCGGGCGGTCATAGACCGTGGCATCGGTGGTCTGGTAGTACTCACCGTCGAAGGTGACCCGTTCGCCCGTCCACAGCGCCCGCATCAGCTCCACCGATTCACGCAGCCGTGCGAAGCGCTCCTTGAAATCCGGCCATTCCAGGCGTGCGACGGCGACCTCGTTGAGTGCCTCGCCGGTGCCGATACCGAGCATGATGCGATCCGGGTAGAGGCATCCCAGGGTTCCGAAGGCCTGCGCGATCACCGCCGGGTTGTACCGAAAGGTCGGGGTGAGCACCGAGGTACCCAGCTGGACCCGCTCGGTGCGCTCGCCGACCGCGGCCAGCCAGGACAGCGAGAACGGGGCATGGCCGCCGTCGTGTTGCCAGGGCTGAAAGTGGTCTGAGATTGTGACGCTGTCCAGCCCGACGCGTTCAGCCTGCACCGCGTAGTTCAGCAGTTCACGGGGGCCGAACTGCTCAGCTGATGCCTTGTAACCGAGCTTGAGTGCCATTGAGAAGCCATCCTGTTCGCGTATCGCCGGGAAACACCGATGCGACGATCACGCTACCCAGCCACGCCGGGCGCAGCGACGCCGCGGCGGTCAGCTCACAGCTATCCGCTCGGGTCGGTGCGCTCGGTTGGCCGGGCGGTAGCTATCCTTCGGGATGAGCTTGGCGCCGAGGCGAGTTGGTGCGGCTCGACCGGAGTGCTGATCCAGACGCTGGAGGCTGGTTTGACCACGACTGCTGAGCCCGCGAGCTCTCTCGCGATCGACGTCGAACCGGCGCCGATCATCAGCCGCCCGTTCCCGGCCACCGAGGCCCCCAGGGGCTCGATGTTCCTGAAGTTGCTGCACACCACCGATCACAAGCTGATCGGCCGGATGTATTTGGTCACCTCGTTCTCGTTCTTCATGCTCGCCGGCGTCTTCGCCCTGATCATGCGTGCCGAGCTCGCCCGTCCGGGCATGCAGTTCCTGAGCCCCGAGCAGTACAACCAGCTCTTCACCATGCACGGCACGATCATGCTGCTGTTCTTCGCCACGCCCCTGGTGTTCGCCTTCGCGAACCTGGTGCTGCCGTTGCAGATCGGCTCACCCGACGTGGCCTTCCCGCGGCTGAACGCCTTCTCCTACTGGCTCTACCTCTTCGGCGCGACCACCGCCTGTGCCGGTTTCCTGACACCGGGCGGCGCGGCCGACGGCGGCTGGACGTTCTACCTGCCGCTCAACGACGGGATCAACTCGCCCGGCAGCGGCGCCGACTTCTGGATCATCGGCCTGGTGATCTCGGGCCTGGGCACCATCCTGGGCGCCGTGAACTTCGTGACCACCATCATCACGATGCGCGCACCGGGCATGACGATGTTCCGGATGCCGATCTTCACCTGGAACACCCTGGTGACCTCGCTGCTCGTGCTGCTGGCGTTCCCCATCCTTACCGCCGCACTGCTCGTCCTGTGGGTCGATCGCCATCTCGGCGGACAGGTCTATGCCTCCAACAACGGAGGCGCGATCCTGTTCCAGCACCTGTTCTGGTTCTTCGGCCACCCCGAGGTCTACATCCTGGCGCTTCCCTTCTTCGGGGTGGTGTCCGAGATCTTCCCGGTCTTCAGCCGCAAGCCACTCTTCGGCTACAAGGGCCTGGTGCTGGCGACGCTGTCGATCGCTGCCCTGTCGCTGACGGTGTGGGCGCACCACATGTTCGCCACGGGCGTCGTGCTGCTGCCGTTCTTCTCCTTCATGTCACTGCTGATCGCGGTGCCGACCGGGCTGAAGTTCTTCAACTGGATCGGCACGATGTGGAAGGGATCGATAACGTTCGAGACCCCGATGCTGTTCTCGGTCGGCTTCCTCGTGACGTTCCTGTTCGGAGGCCTGACCGGTGTCCTGCTGGCGATGCCGCCGGTGGACTTCCAGGTCTCGGACTCCTACTTCGTGGTCGCCCACTTCCACTACGTGCTCTTCGGAACCATCGTCTTCGCTGCCTACGCCGGCGTGTACTTCTGGTTCCCGAAGTTCACCGGCCGCTACATGGACGAGCGGCTGGGCAAGCTGCACTTCTGGCTGACCTTCTTCGGTTTCCACACCACCTTCTTGGTGCAGCACTGGCTCGGTAACGAAGGCATGCCGCGCCGCTATGCCGACTACCTGCCTGGTGACGGCTTCACGACGTTGAACACCATCTCGACCATCGGATCGTTCCTGCTGGGCGCGTCGATGCTGCCGTTCCTCTACAACGTCTACAAGTCCTACCGCTACGGCGAGGTAGCCACCGCCGATGATCCGTGGGGCCACGCGAACTCCCTGGAGTGGGCGACGTCCTGCCCGCCGCCGCGGCACAACTTCACCTCGATGCCGCGAATCCGCTCCGAGCGCCCGGCCTTCGAGGCTCATTACCCGCATCTGCTGGATCGTCTGGAACGTGAGGCACACGCCCACAAGAAGAACCATGAGGGCCTGGCCACTCTGGGCCAGGCCGTTGTCGGCGGCGAGGGCGGCCGGCAGGGCGACAAGGACACCGATCCAGGGGTCTGAGGTGAGCCTCCGGTTTCCGGCGTTCCGCCTTCCCCTCTGAGCACCGCTATGGATCCGATCAGCGTGCTGGTAACCGTGTTTGGACGTGACCGTCCGGGCGTCACGGCGTCCCTGTTCGCCTCGCTGGCGGCGCACGACGTCGACGTGGCCGACGTCGAGCAGGTCGTGATCCGCGAGCGGCTCATTCTCGGCGTGGTGCTGGACCTGCGGGGTGACCCGGCTTCGCTCCGCCGCTCCATCGATGCCACCTGCGGGGCCCTCGGCATGGAGCACGAGATGGTGATGATCGATCCCCATCACGAGCCGTTGCCGGTCACGGTGGCCGTCGCGGGTCCGAAGCTGCACGTGATCGTGCTCGGGAGCCCGCTGCGGCCCGGTGCCATTGCCGATGTCGCCCAGCGGGTTGCCGATGTCGGCGGCAACATCGAATCGGTGACCCAGCTGTCCACCTATCCGGTAGCCAGCCTGGACATGATCGTTGCCGGTGCCGACGAGTCGCGGCTGCGCGGAGTGCTCGTCCGGGCAGCGGCCGACACCGGCCTGGACATCGCCGTCGAGCGCGCCGGCCTGGCCCGCCGCGCCAAGCGCCTGGTGGTTCTCGACGTGGACTCCACGCTGGTCCAGGGCGAGGGCATCGACGAGCTGGCGAAGCTTGCCGGGGTGGCTGAGCAGGTCGCGGCGATCACCAGTTCGGCGATGGGCGGCGAGCTGGACTTCACCGAGTCCCTCACCGCCCGCGTCGCCCTGCTGGCGGGACTGTCCGTCGCCGATCTGGAGCAGGTACGGGACTCCTTGCGCCTTACCCCGGGGGCGCGCACCCTGGTGCGCACCCTCAAGCGGCTGGGCTACGCGGTGGGCGTCGTCTCGGGCGGTTTCACGGTGCTCACCGACCGGTTCGTCACCGAACTCGGTCTGGACTTCGCCGCGGCGAACGAGCTGGAGATCCTGGACGGGCGCTTGACCGGACGGGTTGTCGGTGAGGTCGTGGACCGGGCCGGCAAGGCCACCGCGTTGCGCCGCTTCGCCGCCCAGTTCGGGGTTCCGCTAGCGCAAACCGTGGCCATCGGTGACGGGGCCAACGACATCGACATGTTGCGGGCTGCCGGGCTCGGGATCGCGTTCAATGCGAAGGCGGCACTGAGGGAAAATGCGACGGTGGCGGTGAACCATCCCTTCCTGGACGCGATCCTCTACATTCTCGGGATCTCCCGCTCCGAGATCGAAGCAGCCGATCTGGAGAGTTCAGGGCTGAGCTGAGGCCCGCTAGCCCGCTACCGTGAGGCCGGGATCGCCCTTGGACAGCTTCAGAGCCTCCCAGGGCAGGGCCTGTATCGCTTGGCGGTGATGCTTGCGCGCTTCCTCCAGGGAGAGGGCACCGACCGGCTCGCCGCCGCGCATCAGCGGTATCGACAGCAGCCGGTCTCGCTCGTCCGGCTCGTACCCGGACGAGGCGAGCGTCACCAGATCCTCGGTCGCGGTCCCCGATTCCCGGTGGCGACGGTAGGCCACCTTGCTGCCGCCCCGGCCACCCTTGTTCTCGCTGCGCTTCTCGACCGGGCGACCGTCCACCTCGACCAGCTTGTAGACCAGCCCGGCCGTCGGGGCACCCGATCCGACGACCACCGCCGTGCCGGCACCGTAGGCGTCCACCGGGGCCGCTGCCAGGGCCGCGATCGCGTACTCGTCGAGGTCCCCACTGACCACGATCCTGGTACCGGTCGCGCCGAGTTCGTCGAGCTGGTCCCGGGATTGGCGCGCCATCACCACCAGATCGCCTGAGTCGATGCGCACGGCGCCGAGTTCCGGACCGGCGATCGCGATGGCCTTGGCGATGCCACGGCCGATGTCGTACGTATCGACCAGCAGCGTGGTGCCGACACCGGAGGTGTGGATCTGGGATGCGAAGGCTGCCTCCTCGGTGTCGTGCAGCAAGGTGAACGCGTGCGCGGCGGTCCCGGCGGTCGGAATGCCGTACCGCTCGCCCGCTGCGAGGTTCGACGTCGAGGCGAAGCCCACCAGATACGCCGCCCGGGCACTTGCGACCGCGGCCTGCTCGTGCGTGCGCCGGGACCCCATTTCGATGATCGGGCGGTCTTCGGCCGCGATCACCATCCGGGCGGCCGCGGCTGCGACGGCGGAATCGTGGTTGAGGATCGACAGGATCAGGGTCTCGAGGACGACGGCCTCGGCGAACGTCCCGGTCACCGACAGGATTGGGGAGTACGGAAAGTACGGCTCGCCCTCGGCGAAGCCGGTGATGTCGCCGGTGAACTGGTAGCTCGCGAGGTACTCGGCGGATCGCTGGTCGACCACCCCGGAGGACCGCAGGCCATCGATCTGCTGGGCTGAGAAGCGGAACTGCGAGATCGCCTCGATCAGCCGTCCGGTGCCGGCCACCACGCCGAACCGGCGACCGTCCGGTAGCCGCCTGGTGAACGCCTCGAAGGTGCAGCTGCGCTGAGCGGTGCCGTCGGCAAGCGCGGCGCTCAGCATGGTCAGCTCATAGCGGTCGGTGTACAGCGCTGAAGAATCCGGCATGGTGAGGATGCTTCCAGACGGCCGTGACACCATGGATGGATGGCTATGGCGAACGCGCCGACCGTGACCCCGCAACGGCAGTCAGAGATCGAAGAGATCGTCGAATCCGAGCTCGATCCCGACCGGCCATGGGTCACCGTCGTATGGAATGACCCCGTCAATCTGATGAGCTATGTCACCCACGTGTTCATGAAAGTGTTCGGCTACCCGAAGGACAAGGCGACCTCGTTGATGCTCGATGTTCATCACAAGGGCCGCGCAATCGTGTCCTCCGGGCCACGCGAGCGGATGGAGAGTGACACCGCCACCCTGCACGGCTACGGCCTGTGGGCGACCGTCCAGCGGGACTCGTGAGGGTAAGGCGCAAGGGCGAACTGTTGAGGGTCGACTTCCACCCCTCGGAGGTCGAGCTGCTGGGCGTGCTCCTGGATGACCTGGAGTCGCTGCTGGCGGGCCTGGACACCGACGATCCGGTTGTGCAGCGCCTGTTTCCCGACGGCTACACCGACGACGCGGGGGCTTCGGCGGAGTTCGCATCGCTGGTCGCCGGCGATCTGCGGGATGACCGGGCCGCTCGGATCGGGGCTTGCCGCGCCGAGCTTCCGCCGCGAGGCGGCCAGGTCAGCCTCGATGCCGAGGCCGCCGATCGCTGGATCCGGGTGATCAACGACCTTCGGCTGAGTGTCGGGACCCGGATCGGCGTCACCGAAGAGGACGAGCTGGACCCCACCGATCAGGCCGCGGCGCTGTACCACTGGCTGAGCGCGACGCAGGAAATCCTGGTCGAGCACCTGATGGCATGACGACTGCTGTGCGGGCTCGTCCGCGGGCCAGATATCCTGACTTCTTGTGTTGACCCTTACCACGGCGACCTACGACGCGATCGTCGCCCATGCCCGCCGGGACCACCCCGACGAGGCGTGCGGAGTCGTCGCCGGTCCCGAGGGCTCGGACCGCCCGGTCAGGGTGATCGAGATGTTGAACGCGGCCCGCTCACCCACCTTCTACGAGTTCGACTCCGCTGATCTGTTGCAGCTATACAAAGAGATGGCGGCCAACGACGAGGAGCCGGTGGTCATCTACCACTCCCACACCGCGACCGAGGCCTACCCCTCGCGGACGGATATCTCGCTGGCATCAGAGCCGAATGCGCACTACGTGTTGGTCTCCACCCGCGAGCAGGATTCGGTCGAGTTCCGCTCGTACCGGATCCTCGACGGGGTAGTCACTGAGGAACCCGTCCAGGTGGTGGCTGCTCTTGACTGACCACCGCAACTACGACGTCGGCATCGAGCGGGTGCTGCTCGGGCACACCGTCCTCGCCGTCTGTTACGACTGTCACTGAGCCTGCGACCGACCTGCCCAGCAGGACTAGAAGCCGGCCTCGGTCGGTTACTCCATTGCAGCCCCTGTCAGCCAAGTTCGACCCGGCATCACCCCTATCGCCGGATCCACCAGAAGGAGTTCCACACCATGGCCGTTGAGGTCAAGATCCCGACCATCCTGCGTACCTACACCGATGGCGCGAAGTCGGTGCCCGGCGACGGTGCCAACCTGTCGGCATTGCTCGATGATCTCGAGAGCCGGCACACCGGCCTGAAGAGCCGGCTGATCACCGACGACGGGTCGCTGCACCGGTTCGTCAACATCTACGTCAACGACGAGGACGTTCGTTTCACCGGTTCGCTGGACACTGCGCTGTCCGACGGCGACTCGGTGACGATCCTGCCCGCGGTGGCCGGCGGCGCTGCCTGAGGATCAGCGAGAGCTGATCGGAGCAGGCGAAGCTATGGCGCTGTACAACTCGCTGGCAGAGGCCCTCGGTGGCACGCCCCTGGTGGGGCTACCGAGGCTCTCGCCGCGCTGGCAGGATTCTGACGGCGCACCTGCCGTCCGGCTGTGGGCGAAGTTGGAGGATCGCAATCCGACCGGTTCCATCAAGGATCGGGCGGCCCTGTGGATGATCGCCGCCGCTGAGCGCGACGGTCGGCTGACGCCAGGGTGCACCATCCTGGAGCCGACCTCGGGCAACACCGGCATCTCGATGGCCATGATCGCCAAGCTCAAGGGCTACGGCATGGTGTGCGTGATGCCGGAGAACACCTCTGAGGAGCGCCGCCAGCTGCTGGAGATGTTCGGTGCCCGGATCATCTCCTCGCCGGCCGCCGGTGGCTCCAACCAGGCCGTTGCCCTAGCCAAGCAGCTGGCCGCCGAGAATCCCGAATGGGTGATGCTCTACCAGTACGGCAATCCGGCGAATGCGCAGGCGCACTATGAGGGAACCGGTCCCGAGATCCTCGCCGACCTGCCCTCGATCACTCATTTCGTCGCTGGCTTGGGGACCACCGGCACCCTGATGGGGACCGGACGTTTCCTGCGGGAGAAGGTGCCGGGTATCCAGATCGTCGCGGCCGAACCGCGCTACGGCGAACTCGTGTACGGCTTGCGCAACATCGATGAAGGGTTCGTGCCGGAGCTGTATGACGATTCGGTGCTGACCTCCCGCTTCTCGGTGACCTCCTACGACGCGCTGCGCCGGACTCGCGAGCTCGTCGAGCAGGAGGGCATCTTCGCCGGTATCTCCTCCGGGGCGATCCTGCATGCCGCCCTGGGCGTGGCCGAGCGGGCGATCAAGGCCGAGCAAGCCGCTGACATCGTGTTCGTGGTCTGCGACGGTGGCTGGAAGTACCTGTCCACCGGCGCCTACTCCGGCTCGCTGCAACAGGCCGCCGAGAAGCTCGAGCACCAGCTCTGGGCCTGAGGAGTGTGCCGGTGCCGATCCTGGGTACCGTTAAGACGTGAGCAGACCGACGCCTCCCGAGCCGGGTGCGCTGAGCCGGCGACAGCAGCGGCGGCACGAGCTGGCCAACACCAGCTTGCGGGGTGGGTTGAAGCCGTCCCACCCGGTCGGCGCGGCCTGCTGGGTCGCGGTGATGCTCGCGGTCCTGTGGGCAATCGCGATCGTCAACGCACTGCTGGATCACCGCCTGCTGCGCTTCGGGATCAAACCGCGCCAGGTGGATGGCTTGGCCGGCATCGTGATCTCGCCGTTCCTGCATGCCGATGTCGGGCAGCTGGCGGCGAACACCGTGCCCTTCGTCGTTCTGGGATGGCTGATGTTGGTCAGCGGCGTCCGGACCCTCGTGCTGCTCAGCGTGGCGGTTGCGCTGGTCGCCGGTGCCGTGGACTGGACGCTCGGGCCTGCCAACGCCGTCATCCTCGGCGTCAGCGGCGTGCTGTTCGGCTGGTTCGGCTACCTGCTGGCGCGGGCCTGGTACTCCCGGAACGTGAAGTTCGTAGCCGTCGCGATTCT
Source organism: Pseudonocardiales bacterium (assembly GCA_030840285.1). GTDB lineage: Bacteria > Actinomycetota > Actinomycetes > Mycobacteriales > Jatrophihabitantaceae > Jatrophihabitans_A. Next base: position 2,407 of record JAVEES010000159.1, on the reverse strand, counting down.
GGTCATCGCGATCTTTTCCTCGATGTTGACAGGATTGCTTCCGCACGTGAACAGCCACGTCTTCTGGGGCGGCCACCTGGCGGCTCTGGTCGTGGGAATCGCGATAGCCGCCCTGCTGCACCGCAGGCCGGCTGCGAAGAAGCCGGCCGCCGCGACTGGCTAGCGGCCGGGCTTGACCACCATCGCCGACCCGCCACCACGCCGTACCGTTTCGGCCGCCGCCGTGAACAGGTTCGGTGCCAGAATCCGGATGCCGACCGCGGCACCGATCTCGGGTGGAGCCGGCGGCAGTACCAGGCTATGACCGAGCCGGGTCAGCGTGGCCCCGTCGGGGGAGTTCAGCAAGGCTGGCTCGGCCTGCTCGGCGGCACCGTTGCGCGAGGACAGCCGGGGCGCGGCAATCGCAGCGACCAGTGACGCGTCGCGGTCCAGGTACTCGGTCAACACCTGTGACACCGTGGTGATGATCGTGGCACCGCCCGGCGAGCCCAGCGCAAGGTAGGGATGCCCGTGCGAGAGCACGATCGTCGGGCTCATGGACGAGCGCGGCCGCTTGTCGGGACCGGGTAGGTTCGGGTCGGGAACCCCCGGCTTGAGCGGCACGAAGTCGAAGTCAGTCAGCTCGTTGTTGAGCAAGAATCCCCAGCCCGGCACCGTGATAGCGCTGCCGCCGGTCTGCTCGATCGTCAGGGTGTACGAGGTGACGTTGCCCCAGCGGTCGGCGACCACGAGATGGGAGGTGGAGGCCCCCTCGTAGGGTTGCCTCAACATCGAGCCCGTGCCCGTGCAGCCGGTGTAGGTGCCGTCCGGGCTGCCGAAGGGAATCGGCCGATCCTGCGCCCGGGCGGGATCGAAGGTGCAGGCCCGCTCGTCGGCGAATTGCTGTGAGGTCAATTCCGGCGCCGGTACCCCTGGCACGTCACCGACGTAGCGGTTGCGGTCAGCGAACGCGGTGGCTGTCGCCTCGGAGAAGTAGTGCAGGTACTCGGCGTTGGTCAGGGCTGACAGCCGTGCACCGGTGCGCTCCTGGTAGGCCGTCAGCAGGTTGAGAGTCTCGGCCACGGCAATCCCGCCTGAGCTGGGGACCGGCATGCCGTAGACGTCCAAGCCCTGGTAGTCGGAGTGGATGGGATTGCGATTCAGGGCCTGGTAATCCGCCAGATCGGATGCGGTCAGCTTGCCCCCGGTCACCGTGACCCCAGCAGCGGTGTGGGGTGCGTCGGCCTCGGAGATGATGGCCTGAGCGAGGCGGCCGCGGTAGAGCGAGCTGACACCGTCGCGGCGCAGTTCGGCATAAGCCTTCGCCATATCCGGATTGCGGAAAGTGCTACCGACCGCCGGTGGCTGGCCGCCGGGTAGGAAGGTCTTGGCGGTGGCCGGGAACTTCGCGAAGCGCTGCGCGTTCTGCGCCGTCTGATCGTGGAAGGTCTGATCGACAGTGAAACCGCGGGCAGCTAACGTCTGTGCCGGCCTGAGCAGCGAGCTGAGGCTCATCGTCCCGAATTGTGATGCGGCCTTCGCCCACAGCGCCGGCGTGCCCGGGACGCCGATCGAGCGTCCGGAGTTCACGACGGTGTTGAAGTCCATCGGCGTGCCGTCGGGGTTGGTGAAGATCGTCGAGTTGTAACTCGCCGGCGCTGTTTCGCGGCCGTCGAGGGTGCTTACCCGTCCCGATCTGGCGTCGTAGTAGAGCATGAATCCGCCACCGCCGATGCCGGCCGAGTAAGGCTCGGTGACGCCGAGGGCGGCGGCAGTGGCCACCGCGGCATCCGCGGCGTTTCCGCCGTGCGCGAGCACGTTGATGCCCACCTGGCTCGCATCGCGGTCCACGCTGGATACCGCGCCTCCCGAGCCCGTCATCACGGGCTCCTTCGGCAGCTGGCGCGGGCTCACTCTGTCGGGTTGAACGCGGGTCCCTGAGGCCGGGGCTGAGTGGGCGGCCGAGTGGGCGGCTGCCGGGTCAGCACCGGCCAGCAGCCCGGCGGTGAGGGCCACCGCGAATGCGGCGCAGGCACCCATTGCGCCGAATAGCCGAGAGCTACGCGAATAAGCCATAACGCAAAGACTCGCACCGCCGCGTTGCACTGTCGAGTACTTCGGCTGAGTTTACTCACGAGTTGACCGTGCCCCGTTCCCCCCGTTCCCCCCGTTCCTTGATCAACTCGCGTTTCCCGCTGCTATGGGGACCCGAAACGCGAGTTGATCAACCGATCGGGTTTACGCGGCCGGGTTCGGGCGCTCAGGCGGGGCTGATCGGTAGGCTTGCGGAGTGTCCAGCCCGCGCAGCGATGCCCCGATCGGCATGTTCGACTCGGGCGTCGGCGGGCTGACGGTGGCCCGGGCGGTACTCGATCAGCTTCCGCACGAGTCCCTGACCTATGTCGGGGACAGCGCGCATTCGCCGTAC